>JBEKRJ010000281.1:0-6453 GCA_049518835.1 Solirubrobacteraceae bacterium | reverse complement strand
GATCGCCAAGGGCTGTGATGTCAAGGGGATGATGGCCGAGATCTACGGAAAGAAGACAGGCTTGTGCCACGGCAAGGGCGGCAGTATGCACATCGCCGATTTGTCTCGGGGCATGCTGGGCGCCAATGGCATCGTCGGCGGCGGCCCACCACTGGCGTGTGGCGTCGGGCTGAACGCTCGCGTCAGGCAGAGTGATCAGGTCGCGGTGTCGTTCACCGGCGACGGCGGCTCCAATCAGGGGACGTTCCTGGAGAGCCTGAACCTGGCGGCGGCGTGGCATCTACCGGTCGTGTTCGTGATCGAGAACAACGGCTACGCGGAATCCACGTCGCCTAACTTCCACCAGGCGGGCGTAGACCTGATCAAGCGTGGAGAGGGCTGCGGTCTGCCGGGCGTCAGCGTCGACGGCTTCGACTTCTTCGCCGTCCGCGAGGCGGCGAGCGCGGCGATCGCCCGCGCGCGGGCCGGCGGTGGAGCGACTCTGATCGAGTGCAAGGCGTCGCGCTACTACGGCCATTTCGAGGGAGACCAGCAGACCTACCGCGCCCCGGGCGAGGTCGAAGAGCTGCGTCGCACCCGTGACTGCCTGCTGGCCTTCGCCCGTCGCGCCACCAGCGCCGGCGCCATCGATCCGGCGGAGCTGGAGGCGATCGACGGGCAGACGCGCGCGCTGATCGACGAGGCGGTCGCCGAGGCCAAGGCGGCTCCCGAACCAGACCCCTCCGATGTCGGCACCGACGTCTACGTGAGCTACTGAGCGAGGAGAACGAGATGGCTCGAACCATCACTTACCAGCAGGCGATCAACGAAGCGCTCGCCCAGGAGATGGAGCGTGACCCGACGGTCGTGCTGTTCGGCGAGGATGTGTCCGGCGGGATGGGCTCACCCGGGGAGGAGGACGCGTGGGGCGGCGTGCTCGGCGTGACCAAGGGGCTGTACCCCAGGTTCCCGGATCGGGTCCTGGACACGCCGATCAGCGAATCGGCCTACATCGGCGCGGCGTCCGGTGCCGCCGCCGCCGGGCTGCGGCCAGTGGCGGAGCTGATGTTCGTGGACTTTCTGGGCGTCTGCTTCGACCAGATCTTCAACCAAGCCGCGAAGTTCCGCTACATGTTCGGCGGCAACGCCAGGACGCCGATCGTGATCCGGACGATGTGGGGAGCGGGAATCCGGGCCGCGTCGCAGCACTCGCAGGCACTGCACCCGATCTTCACCCACATCCCCGGACTCAAGGTCGTCGCGCCGTCGACGCCTTACGACGCCAAGGGCCTGCTGACCCAGGCGATCCGCGACGACGACCCGGTGATCTTCCTTGAGCACAAGCTCCTGTACGGAACCGAGGGCGAGGTGCCCGAGGAGCAGTACACAATCCCGTTCGGCGAGGCCAACTTCGTCCGCGACGGCGACGACGTGACGATCGTCGCGCTCGGCCGGATGGCGCTCGTCGCCCAGCAGGCGGCCGCCGAGCTCGACGGTGAAGGCATTTCATGCGAGATCATCGATCCGCGCACGACATCGCCACTTGACCTCGATTCGATCCTCGAGAGCGTCGCGAGCACCGGTCACCTGGTCGTGGTCGACGAGGCGAATCCGCGCTGCGGCTTCGCGGCCGACATCGTCGCGCAGGTGGCACAGGCGGCGTTCGGGGACCTTAGGGCCGCGCCGCGGATGGTGACCCCGCCGCACTCGCCGGTGCCGTTCAGTCCCGTGCTCGAGGATGCCTACGTGCCGAGCCCGGATCAGATCGCAGCCGCGGTGCGGGAGGTTTCAGGCGCGGCGCGCGCGAGGCCGGCATGAGCGGCGAGATCCAAAAGCTCGGGATGCCCAAGTGGGGCTTGTCGATGACCGAGGGCCGCCTGCTCGAGTGGCTCGTCGACGAAGGGACCGAGGTCGCCGTGGGCGACGAGGTGGCCGAGGTGGAGACCGACAAGCTCAACGGGCCGGTTGAGAGCCCAGTCGCCGGCGTCCTGCGCCGGCGCGCTGCCGCGCCCGGTGACGTGATCCCGGTCGGCGGCCTCCTCGCCGTGGTCGCCGACGCCGACGTCGCGGACGCGGACATCGATGCCTTCGTCGCGGAGTTCCGGGCCTCGTTCGTGCCCGGGGAGTCAGAGGAGGACGCCGGTCCCGCAGCTGAGACCGTGCGGGTGCCCGCAGGAACGCTGCGCTACCTACGACAAGGGGAGGCCGGCGAGCCTGTCGTGCTCCTGCACGGGTTTGGTGGCGATCTCGACAACTGGCTGTTCGTTGCTCCCGCCCTGGCGGCCGACCACATCGTTTACGCGCTCGAGTTGCCCGGCCACGGCGGCTCCTCGAAGGACGTCGGGGCGGGCGATCTCGAGTTCCTGGTCGATGCGGTACAGCAGTTCCTGGACGCGCTCGAGCTCGAGCGCGTGCACCTCGTCGGCCACTCGCTCGGCGGCCTCGTGGCCGCCAGCCTCGCGCTACGCAGGCCCGGCCGCGCGCGGTCGCTGACGCTCGTCGCGAGTGCCGGTCTCGGCGAGGAGATCAACGGCGAGTACCTCGATCGGTTCATCTCGGCCGGCAGCCGGCGCGAGCTGAAGCCCGCGCTCGAGCTGCTGTTCGCCGACAGCGGCCAGGTCACCCGCCAGCTAGTCGACGACGTGCTCAAGTACAAACGCATCGACGGCGTCGACGCCGCTCTGCGCTCGATCGCCGATCAGATCTTCGGCGGCGGGCAACAGCACGTGCTCATCGGCGACCGCCTTGCCGAGCTCCACGTCCCGGTTCTGGTCGTCTGGGGGGCACAGGACCGCATCCTCCCAGCTGAGCACGCTCGGCGGGTGCCCGAGAGCGCGGACGTGCACGTGCTAGACGGCAGCGGCCACTCGCCCCATATGGAGGCGTCCGGGGAGGTCAATCGATTAATGCGGCTCACGCTCCAACCTAAGGAGATTTCCTCATGAAAGCTGCCCGTTACTACGGTCCGGGCGACATCCGCGTCGACGACGTGCCGGAGCCGCGGACGCGTCCCGGGACGGTCCAGGTCGAGGTCGAGTGGTGCGGCATCTGCGGCACCGACCTGCACGAGTACCTAGAGGGGCCGATCTTCGCTCCGGCTGCAGACGCTCCGCACCCGCTCACCGGTGAGACGGTGCCGATCACGCTCGGTCACGAATTCGCCGGGCTAGTCCACGAGGTGGGTGACGGTGTCGATGACGTGCACGTCGGTGACCGCGTCGTCGTCGAGCCGTACATCATCTGTGGGCATTGCGACGCCTGTGCGCAGGGCAAGTACAACGTCTGTGAGTCGCTCGGTTTCGTCGGCCTGTCGGGTTTCGGGGGAGGGTTCTCGCAGCTAGTAGTCGCGGAGCGTCGTTGGATTCATCCGCTCGGCGACCTCGGCACGGACCTCGGTGCTCTGGTGGAGCCTTTGGCGGTCGCCTACCACGCGGTCAGGTTGTCCGGCGCACAGCCCAACCACTCAGCCCTGGTCTTCGGAGCGGGACCAATCGGACTCGTAACAACGGCGGCTCTGCGTGCTTCCGGAGTCGAGCAGATCATCGTGGTGGAGCCGGCCGCCGCGCGCAAGCAAAAGGCGCCGATCGCCGGAGCCGATCACGTGATCGACCCGACGACCTCCGACGTAGTGAGTGAAGTGCGCGAGCTCACTAAGGGACGCGGCGCCGACGTCTCGTTCGAGTGCGCCGGGATCGACGCCGTCCTAAAGTCGGCCATACTGTCGACCCGAGCGGGCGGGACGTGCGTCAACGTCGCGATCTGGGGGCACGAGGCATCGGTGGCGATGAACGACCTCGTGTTCCACGAGGTGAACGTCCTGGGAAGCCTCGGGTACGCGAACGACCATCCCGCCACGATCGAAATGATCGCGAGCGGAAAGGTCGATCCGTTCCAGTTCATCACCGGACGGATCGCCCTTGATGACATCGTCAAGAACGGCTTCGACGAGCTGATCAACAACAAGGAAGAAAACGTCAAGATCCTCGTCCAGCCCTGATCGAGCGGCTCCGCAGGACGATCCTTGGGTTCCTGCGCGGATTGCCGTATAGCTTATGGGATTCCTGGGAGGGCTAGATAGATATAGATAAGTTCCCCGAACCGACGGAATCCATGACCGTCGCCGACTCGTTGTGCTCGCCGCTGCGGATCAAGTAGCGGCGCCCGAGCTCTCCCGGTCCGACCTCCGAGACGAGTTCGAGTTCGTGTCGCTCGAGCCGCACCGGTAGCTCGCCCCTCGCGCTCGAGATCGGAGCAGACGTAGGTCACGTGGTGGGGCAGCACCCCGACCACCCTTCGCACACGAGCCTGTTTCCGCGCGGCGGTCACCGGCTGGTTCAGCTCGAACACCCCGACTGCCGAGAGTCGGTCCTCAAACCGGTACGCGCGGGTGTCGAAGCCGGCGCCGAGGATCACGAGCTGCTCGATCCCCAACTCGAGCTCTTCGCTGAGCACCTGATCGATGTGCTTTCCGCGCGCGAGTTTGTAGTAAGACGTGCCCGGGCTCACGCGGTCAGCCGTCCGCCGCGCGAGCATGAACCTGCGGCCTGGGGAGTGTTACTGCATCGCATGGCAGTCCGCGGACTATGGAACAGATGTGCGTGCGTTCCCACCCGACCGGCCAGCGCGCCGCGATCCCAGCGGGGGTCGTAATGCATCGACGTGGCATCGGCGCTACTGGTTCTCGTTCACGTGGGAGCGTCGGTCGACGGTGACGGTTGCGCGTTGGTTTGCCGAATGGGACGCTTGCTCAAGGCGCTGTCCCGTCGGGCCGATTGGTCGCGCATGGCCCGTTCGGTAGGTAGGCATCGTCACGACGGCTGCGGCGCTGACGCATCCGAGGGAGCGGGTCGGCGGTGAGTCTGACTACGGATCGTCGGATCTCTGGTTCTCGGTGGCTGGCGCGGCGTCTAGCCCTGCGCTGTGGATGGGTGCCGATGGCGGCGGGACTGGGTGCGTTGCTGCTCGTCTACGCCGGCTGGCAGCTGTTTCGCTGGCCGCATGTGGACCGGACGCTGGTTGGTGACGCATTCTTCTGCCCCGTGGGACTTGCGGCGGTGCGCGCGGCTGTGGGGGCGTCGCGGCGATCTGCCGAGCAGCCTGGGTTGCGGTCCGCGTGGCGGCTGCTGGCGGTTGCGTCGCTTCTCTACCTGGCGGGCGACATCGCGCAGACCATCTATGAGGCTCAGGGGCCGCTGCCGTTCCCGTCCGTGGCCGACGCGCTGTACCTGTCGTTCTATCCGTTGGTGCTGTGGGGCTTGCTGCGCTTCCCAGGCGGTCGGCGCGATCGCGGCGCGTGGGGGCGGCTGATGTTGGATCTCGCAGTGGTCGCGGTGGGCGGCGCGATGCTCGTTACTTACGTCGTACTCGGCCCGACCCTGCGTCACGGCGGCCCGGACCCGCTGTCGAACGTCGTGTCGGTCGCGTACCCGGTCGGGGACATGATTCTGCTCGTCGGGCTGGGATCGGTCCTGTTGCGCCGGACCGCGGTCTCGAGCGCCCCCGCGCTGCAGTTCATGGCTGCAGGATTGGGATTCTTCGTCGCCGCAGATCTGGTCTACGGCTATATCCAGTTGCACTCGACCTACCAGGGCGGGGACCCGGTGGATTCGTTGTGGATGATCGCGATCGCGTTGTTCGCAGTCGCCGGAGCTGCGCAGACCAGCCCGGGATCGAGGGTCGTCACGGCTGAGCCCGAGCGACGCGCCGCTAGCTGGGCGCCTTACCTCGCGGTCGCGGTCGGCTTCGGCCTGCTGATCATCGATCATCGCGATCTCAGCCTGACGATCGCCGGCGTGGTGTTGGCTGCGCTCGTCTCCGTCCGCCAATTCCTCGCCCAACACGACCTTGTTCACATGGAGCGGCTCGCTAGCTACCGGTCTCGGCACGACGCGCTGACGGGCCTGCCCAACCGCCGCAAGCTGATCATGGATCTTCGCAGCGCGCTGGCCACGTCCTGTCCACAGCAGCTGCCGCGGACGTTGGCGATGTTTGATCTCGACGGCTTCAAGACCTACAACGACACGTTTGGGCATCTCGCAGGCGATCAACTGCTCGCGCGCGTCGGGCGCCGTCTGCTCGAGTTTGTCGCACCGCACGGCCGTGCCTACCGGCTCGGCGGCGATGAGTTCTGCGTGCTGCTTGACGCGGTGGGGTTCCCGTCTGACCCGGTCGTCGCTGGCGCCGCCGAGGCGTTGTCAGAGATTGGAAGCGGATTCTCGATCGGCGCCTCCTATGGCACCGTCACGGTCCCGGGCGATGCGGACGACGTGAGCACCGCGCTGCACCTCGCCGACCCGCGCATGTACGAGAAAAAGAACGGCAGGCGGGCCGCCACGATCATCGCTCAAACCCGCGACGTGCTGCTATGCGCAACGGCGGAGCACTCGGCTCGTCTCCCCGAGCACATGCTCGAGGTCGCAGAGCTCTCGCGCAACGTCGCGCGCCGGCTCGGACTCGACGCCGAGACAATCGACC
>JBEKRJ010000280.1:0-6455 GCA_049518835.1 Solirubrobacteraceae bacterium | reverse complement strand
AGGAGACCGAGGCCGCCTCGATCCCGACGACCTCGACGCCGTCTTCACACGCGAGCCCCGCGACCGCGCCGAGCAGCGCCAGCCGGTGATCGCCGCACGCGTCCAACCGTCCGCCGCGGAGGCCGCCGCTGCCGTGGACGACGAACCCGTCTTCGAGCGCCTCGATCGACGCACCGAGCCCGCGCAGGCCCTCGACGACGGTCGCGATCCGATCGGATTCCTTGACCCGCAGCTCGGCGGCGCCGCGCACGACGGTCTCCCCGTCGGCAAAGCAGCCCAGCAACGCCACCAGCGCCAGCTCGTCGATCGCGAGCGGGACTTCGACCGCTTCGACGGTTGTGCCGTCGAGCGGCCCCGCGCAGATGTCGAGGTCCGTCACCGGCTCGTCGGGGCCGAACGCGCCCTCGGGCTCGAGCTCGCCGAGCACGATCGCGCCCATCCGCCCGAGGATCCGCGCAAAGCCGGTGCGCGTCCAGTTCACCCCGACGCCCTCGAGCACCAGCCGTGAGCCCGGGACGATCACGCCGGCGGCGATCAGAAACGCCGCCGAGGAGAAGTCGCCGGGGATCTCGACCGCGTCGAGCTCGAGCTCATCGCACGCGCCCACGGTGGTCCGCAGGCCGTCCGCGGGGCCGCCGGCGCGGATCACCGGCACGCCGGCGCGCAGCAGCAGCCGCTCGGTGTGGTCGCGGCTGGCGACCGGCTCGATCACGGTGGTCTGCTCGGTCACCAGGCCGGCCAGCAGCACGCACGACTTGACCTGCGCGCTGGCGACCGGGAGCTCGTATTCGATCCCCTGCAGCGAGGCGCCGTGGATCGTGAACGGCGCGAAACGATCCTCGCGAGCATCGATCCGGGCTCCCATCTGCGCCAACGGCCGTGCGATCCGATCGATCGGCCGGCGCCTGATCGACTCGTCGCCGTCGAGCGTGAAGCTCGAGCCGTCCTGGAACGCCAGCCAGCCCGGCAACAGCCGCATCAATGTGCCGGCGTTGCCGACGTCGATCGGCGCTGCCGGGGCCTGGGCGTCGCGCAGGCCGCAGCCGCGGATCAGCACCTCGCGGTCGCGCTGCTGCGCGATCGCCCCCAGCGAACGCACGGCGGCGAGCGTCGAGCTGGTGTCCGCCGCCATCAGGTAGTTGCCGATCCGGACAGGCTCGGACGCCATCGCGCCGATGATCGCGGCGCGATGCGAGATCGACTTGTCGGCCGGTGGGCGCAAGCGGCCGCGCAGCGGGCCCGACGGCGCAAAGCGCGCGTTCATGCCCGCGCCACCGGAAGCCCCAACCCGACCACGAGCTCCTCGGCGCGCCGAGCCGCCTCCCAGCCCGCGATCCACAGCGCCACGACGCCCTCGCTCATGTCCGCCGCCGGATACAACGCCATATCGGTGATGTTGACGCCCGCGCGCCCGAGCTCGAGCGCCAACTGCGCGATCACGCCCGGACGGTTGGGCACCGACGCCCGCAACTCGAACAGCGGCCCGCCGGCGAGCTGCGCCTCGAGCAGCCGCCGGCGATCTTCGGCGGCGGCGTCGTTCCACGCACGGATCCGCCCCTCGTCAGCGGCCTCCAGAGCCGCGCGCACCGCCCCCAGCCGCTCGATCAGCCCGCCGATCTGCTCGCCCAGCGCGTCGCGGTTGGAGATGTAGATGTCGGCCCAGATCGCGCTCGGCGCGCCCGCCACACGGGTCGCGTCGCGAAAGCTCGGGCCCGTTGCCGGCAGCTGCTCCCCGCCCAGCGCAAGCGTCCCCGCGGCCTGCGAGACCAACACATTGGCCAGCACGTGCGGAAGGTGCGACACGGTCGCCAGGACCCTGTCGTGCGTTTCGGCGTCGATCGGAGCCGGGCGCGCGCCCAGCGCGCGCAGCAGCCGGTAGAGGCGCTCGTACAGAACTCCCGAGGTGCTGGCGGTCGGCGTCAAATACCAGGTCGCCGCGTCGAACAGGTCGGCGCGTGCGTGCTCGACGCCGGCGGTCTCGGCGCCGGCGAGCGGATGGCCGCCGACGAACCGCGAGTCCGTGCACGCTGCGACCACCGTGCGCTTGGTCGAGCCGACGTCGGTGACCACGCAATCGTCCGGGGCACTCGCTAGCGCGGCGCCGATCACCGGCGCCAGCGCGCCCACGGGCACGGCCACGAACACCGCCTGGACTTCGGCGACCGCCTCGGCGACGCTTGCCGACGCGCGGTCCAGCGCGCGCCGCGACGACGCCGCCGCGAGCGCCGCCGGCGAGCGGTCAAAGCCCGTGACGTGCGCGCCGAGCCGCTCGCGTGCGGCCAGCGCGACCGAGCCGCCGATCAGGCCGACGCCGATGACCGCGATCCGAGTGCTCAAACGGCTGCGCCGGACAGCGCCTTGCCCGCGAGCGCGGCCACGGCCTGGACTCGCTCCACGTACTCGGCGAACTCGTCGGCGATCAGCGCCTGCGGCCCGTCGCAAATCGCCTGATCGGGACACGGATGCAGCTCGACGATGATCCCGTCGGCGCCCGCGGCCGCGGCAGCCAGCGACAGCGGCGTGACCAGATCGCGCCGGCCGGCGGCATGGCTGGGGTCGACGATCACCGGCAGGTGGCTGAGCTGCTTGAGCACCGGCACGGCGGTCAGGTCAAGCGTGAAGCGGTAGGCGGTCTCGAACGTGCGGATCCCGCGCTCGCACAGCATCACGGCCTCGTTGCCCTCCTTGAGGATGTACTCGGCCGCCATCAGCAACTCCTCGAGCGTGCTCGACAGGCCCCGCTTGAGCAGCACCGGCCGCCCCGTCAGGCCGACCTCGGCCAGCAGCGTGTAGTTCTGCATGTTGCGGGCGCCGATCTGGATCACGTCGGCGACCTCCAGCACCTGCTCGACGTCACGGTGGTCCATCAGCTCGGTGACGATCGGCAGGCCGGTCTCTTCCTTGGCCTCCTTGAGCAGGCGCAGGCCCTCCTGACCGAGGCCTTGGAACGCGTACGGGGAGGTGCGCGGCTTGTAGGCGCCGCCGCGGAACAGGGTCCCGCCGGCGTCGCGGACGATCCGCGCGGTCTGCAGCGTCTGCTCGCGCGACTCGACGGTGCACACGCCGGCGATCATCGCGAAGCTGTTGCCGCCGATCTTGCGCCCCGCGACGTCGAGCACCGTGCGCTCGCCGTGCTTGAACTGCGCGGAGGCGAGCTTGTAGGGCTTCATGATCGGGACGACGCGATCGACGCCCGCGACGCCTTCGAGCTCGAGCCGGGCGATGTGCTCGCGGTCGCCGATCGCGCCGATCACGGTCAGCTCGTCGCCACGACTCGGGTGTGCGCGCGCGCCGACGCTCTGCACCCGCTCGATCACGGCCTGCACCTCCTGCTCGGTGGCCGTCGGCTTCATCACAATCATCATCTGCTGGTCCTTTCTGCGCCTGGACAATGTACGGAGGTCGAGTGTGCGTGACGGCGCTCGGCCTCCGGCGGGTCCGCGACGGTCGCAGACGCAGGGGTGCTGAGCCGAGCGCCTAGATAAATCGCCAGGCGTAGAGGCAGCCGGTGCTGTAAGCATAAGTGCGGCTGCCGTCGCTCATCGCGATCTTTCTAGCACACCACGCTCGCGTCGCCAAGCCCTGGCGCGGGATCTTCACAGCTTCGAGCGCTAAATCAGCTCGCCCAGCGCGGCGATCAAGCGCTCGTTCTCGTCGTCGGTCCCGACCGTGACCCGCAGCGCGCCTGGCCGACCCAGCGACGCGCCGGCGCGCACGAGCACGCCCCGCTCGCGCAAGCCAGCAACGACGCCAGCCTCCGCCGCCTCCCGCTCGTCGTCGGGCAACCCCGCGGGGTCGCCGTCGCGCAACCCCGCGGGGCCGCCGTCGGGCAGCCGCACCCAGACGAAGTTCGCGTCGGACTCCGCCACCCACAGCCCGAGCCGGCGCAGCCCGTCCTCGAGCCCGAGGCGTGCAGCCAGCGTCTTGGCCACGCGCCGCTCGACCTCGTCCTGATGGCGAAGCGCCTCGACCGCGCCGGCCTGCGCCGCCACGTTGAGGTGAAACGGCTGCCGGACCTGGTTGACCGCGGCGGGAAGCTCCTCCGAGCCGCACAGGGCGTACCCGACCCTCAGTCCCGCGAGCCCGTAGACCTTCGAGAACGTCCGCAGGATCACCAGGTTGGGGTGCTTGCGCAGCAACTCGACCGAGGCGTACGTGTCGCCGAGCACGAGCGAGAACTCGCAGTAGGCCTCGTCGAGGATCACGCACACGTGCGCGGGCACCCGCGCCAGCAGCTCCTGCACCGCGTCGAGCCCGACCGCCGTCGAGGTTGGGTTGTTGGGGTTGCAGACCAGCACCAGTCGCGTCGCGACCGTCACCTCGGCCGCCATCGCCTCGAGGTCATGGCGATCGTCGCCGTCGAGCGCGACGCGGATCGCGCGCGCGCCCGACGCCGCCGCCAGGTGCGGATACTCGCTGAACGCCGGCCACGCGTGGACGACCTCGGCGCCCGGCTCGAGCAGCGCCTCGCCGGCAGCCAGCAGGATGTCGCACGAGCCGTTGCCGAGCGCGATCCGGGCCGGCGCGATCCCGTAGCGCTCCGCCAGCGCGCGCCGCAGCGGCAGGTACCCCGGATCGGGGTAGCGGTTGGCGCCCGAGAGCACGCCTGCCGCGGCCTGCACGACCTCCGGCAGGGGCGCAAAGGTCGACTCGTTGGAGGCGAGCATCGCAACCTCGGACCCGAGGTCGTAGCCGGACGCGACCGGGTAGGAGGGGATGCTGCGGATGCGCTGCGCGAACTCGAGGGTCATCGCCGGCGCCTATTGTGCCGATTCGAGGTCGGCCCGCAGCGCTCGGGCGTCGCCCAGGTACACGTGTCGCGGGTCGTGCCCGTCGGGGGCGTAGTAGTGCACGAGCGCGCGGATCACGCGTGGCAGCGATCCCGGAACCGGCACCTCGCGCGCGCACAGCAGCGGCACCCGATCAAGCCCCAGCCGGCGGGCAGCGACCGCCGGAAACTCGGCGTTGAGATCGTCGGTGAGCGTGAAGATGCAGCTGACGATCCGATCCGGGCGCAGCCGGTTGCGATCCATCAGCTCGCGGATCAACGCGTCGGTGGCGTCGAGGATCGCGTCGGCATCGTTGCGCTCGACGCTATTGGCGCCTCGGAGCGCGAACAGCCGCATCGTGCCGACGATTCTGTCAGAGGCTGGGGTTTCTCGACCGTCGTCGGCCTAGCGCCGCGCCGGCGCGGGATCGAGCTCGTAGACGGTCGTCCGCCTCTAGGACCGTGCCGGCGCGGGATCGAGCTCGTAGACGGTCGCGCAGCCGAACCGTCGCGTTGACGTCACGAGCGGCGCGAGCGTGGAATCCAGGTTGGTGGCCGTCTCGCAGTCGACCAGCACGAACCGCGCCCTGGTCGACTGGACGAAGCTGCGCGCCGCGCTCGCCGACAGCGAGCCGTCGAACAGCTTCTGGACGGTGATCGCCCGGCCCACGCAGTTGGGCTCCGACCACAGGCAATTGCCGACGAACGTCCGCCTCCCGGTCCACTGCGGCACCACCTCGCCGAGGTAGAAGCGCGTCAGCACGCCGCCTTGCACCGGGTCGCGCTGCAGGTAGGCGAGCGCATCGCTCTCGTCGCGCGTGACGAAGTTGGCGTTGCCGGCCTGGGGCTTGACATAGCCGACGGCGCTGTGCAGCAGGAACACCGTCGCGGGCACTGTCGCGACCGTCAGCGCCACCACCGCGAGCACCCCGTGGCTCGGGATTCGCCGCCAGCTGGCCCGCCGTAGCCCGTCGACGGCGAGCACCGCCAGCGGCAGCGTGATGCCCTCGAACGCGTGTAGCGGGGTCGCGCTGACCGTGGTCGCCGACAGCACGTACACGAGCAGCGCCGCGAGCGGCCAGATCCGGGTGATCGTCGTCAAGAACGACTTCGACCGGCCGCGGTAGCCGAGCAGCGCGGGCAGTGCGAGCGCGACCAGGCCGATCGCGATCGCCGAGAACGGGAACGCGTGCTTGCTCGCCTCGCGCGCCAGCCGCCACGAGATGTCGAGCCGGCCGAGGACCACGTAGTACAGCAGCGGCACTGCGGTGGCGGCGACGGTCACGGCCGGCAGCGCGAGCCGGCGCACCGTCCATGGCCGCTCGCGCCAGTGCCGGCACTCCGCGCCGAGCACGATCAGGATCAGCAGCTCGCCCTGCCACGGGTGCAGCGAGCTCGCCAGCGCCCCGAGCGCCGCCGGCGCGAACACGAGCCGATCGGCGCTGCGGGCGCGCTCGTAGCGCAGCAGCGCGAACACCATCGCGGCGACCGCGATCAGGCCAAACGGATAGCCCCACGTCAAGAAGCCGGGAAACAGGTCGCCGACGACGCTGAAGGACCCATAGACGAGGCTGAAGGAGCCAAAGAACAACGCGAGCACCAGCACCGCGCGCCGCTCGGAGCGCACGAACAGGCTCCGGTGCGCGTAGGCGCGGAACGCGAAGAACGTGCTCAGGACCGCGACCGG
>JBEKRJ010000279.1:0-6457 GCA_049518835.1 Solirubrobacteraceae bacterium | reverse complement strand
CGTCGCCCCAACCGACAGCTACCGCGCCTACCGCTTCCCGTGGTCCGCGCAACCGCCGACCTCGCCGGCCGTGGCGGTGGCCCCCGGCCCGAACGGCATCACGATCGTGTCCGCGAGCTGGAACGGCGCCACGGACGTGTCCGGCTGGCAGGTGCTCGGCGGTGCGAGCCCGAGCTCGTTGTCGGCGATCGAGAACGTCCCGCGCACCGGCTTTGAGACCGCGATCTCGTTGCACAGCACGCTGCCGTACTTCGCGGTCAAGGCGCTCGGATCAAGCGGGCAGGTGCTCGCCGGCTCGGCTACCGCCGACACGCCCGCGCACGTCTCGGTCTACGGCGCCAGCGCGTTCGTTTCGTCGACCGGCGTTGGCGGACTGCCCGCGAGCTGCTTTGCGAGCCATCCATGCAAGATCGCGACGACCGTCACCTCCGGACGCACCGTGCTCGCCAGTACGGGCCCCGAGGCGATGGCGGCCAACGGCGGCGGACTGCTGTACTTCACGTTGTCACGGGCGGCGCGCGCGACCCTGGCGCGCAAGCACCGGCTCGCGGTGACCGTGACCGCGCGTGATGCATCCGGGACCACGACAAGCGCGCCGGTGACCCTGGTTTCGTTCGCCACCAGCGGCTCGGGGCCCAAGCGCGGCGTCGCCCAGCCTGGCGCGCTGCAGTTCATCGGCATGACCGACTTCGTCAACCGAGCCGGCGTCGGCGGCATCCTCGCCGGCTGCTTCGCCGCCAGCCCCTGCCGGATCTCGACGACGGTCCGCGCCGGCGCCACCACGATCGCGACCACCGGTCCCGAGTACCTCGGCACCAACGAGCTCGGCTATCTGATCTTCACGCTGACCTCCGCGGGGCGCGCGCTGCTCAGCCACGCTGCCGGCAACCAACTCGCGGCGCAGGTGGCGATCAGCGCCGGCGCCAGCTCGGCGCAGGCGCACCTCGCGCTCGTCGGCTTCAGGTAAGCGGCCCTGACGTGAGCGACAGTTCGGGACCCGCGAGCTCGGCGTACCGGTCGGCGGGGGTCGACTATCAGGCGCTCGACGCCGGCAAGCGCGCTGCGCTGACCGCGGCGATCTCGACGTCGCAGTTACTCGCTGCTCACGGCGGACGGGCGCTTGACCAATCGCGCGGCGAGCCGGCGTTCGTGTTCGAGCTCGGCGGGCAAACGCTGGCGTTCGTGCTGGAAGGGCTGGGCACAAAGGCGATGATCGCGCGCCTGGTGGCCGAGCAGCTCGGAATCGCGGCGTTCGATCACGTCGCCTATGACACCGTCGCCGCGATCGTCAACGACCTGTGCTGCGTGGGCGCGCTACCGGTCGTCGTCAACGCCTACTTCGCCACCGGCACGTCCGGCTGGTATGCCGACCGCGCGCGCCACGAGGCGCTGCTGGCCGGCTGGCGGCGCGGCTGCGTGGACGCCGGCGCCACCTGGGGCGGCGGCGAATCGCCGTCGCTACCCGAGCTCGTCGCCGGCGGGGAGATCGAGCTGGCGGGCAGCGCCGTCGGCCTGATCGCAGGCGGGCGCCGGCCGCTACTCGGCGATCAGCTCGAGCCGGGCGACGAGCTCGTGTTCGTCGCCAGCAGCGGCTTGCACGCGAACGGCGCCTCGCTGGCGCGGATCGTCGCCGCCGGCCTCGCCGACCGCTACGCGACCCGCCTCGCAAGCGGCAGGACGCTCGGGGAGTCGCTGCTTGACGCGAGCGTGATCTATGTCGGGCTGGTGCGCGCGCTGCTGGAGCGCGAGGCCCCCGTCCACTATCTGAGCCACATCACTGGACACGGCCTGCTCAAGCTGATGCGCCCGCGTCGCGAGCTGACCTACCGCGTGACGCGGCTGCCCGAGGTTCCCGAGGTGCTGAGCTTCCTCGTCCGGGCAGCGGCGATGTCGCCGGCGGCCGCGTACAGCACCTTCAACATGGGTGTCGGCTTTGCCGTCTACTGCGCGCGTGGCGCCGGCGAGACCGTCGTCGAGGTCGCCGCGCAGCTGGGGCTAGCCGCCCACCTTGCCGGCACCGTCGAGGCAGGGCCGCGCCAGGTGATCCTCAGCGAGCTCGATCTAGTCCTGACCGGCGACGAGCTGGACCTGGCGCCCCGCCGCGCGACCCCGTAGGGGCCACCAGCATAGGGTCCATGGGCGGGCCCTCAGGGTCGGGCTCACGGCGGCGTCGAGGCGGGCCCGGGCGCGGGGTACGGCGCCAGGATCAGCGGCGCCCGCCGCGGCTGCGTGAAGTCGAAGTCGCTGGCGAGGTTGCCGAGGATCGGCGCGGCCTCGCGGACATCGGGACGCGGATCGGGGCGCCCGTCGGTCGCCGGATCCAGTCGCTCGCCACCGAGGAAGTCGTCCTCGATGAACTTGTTGTAGGCGTCCTGACTGAGGATCTGGTGGTCGATGTAGCCCTGCTTGGCGTACGGGCTGATCACGAGTCCGGGCACGCGCAGGCCGTAGCCCATGCGGTCGACAACCGGCGGCTGGACATGGTCGTAGAAGCCTCCCCAGTCATCCCAGGAGAGGAGGATCGCGGTGCTATCCCACTCGGGACTCTGCATGATTGCGTTGATCAGGTTCGTCACGTACGCCTGGCCGGAGCTGACGAGCGCCGGCGGGTGCTCTGAGACGGTGCCGTTCGGCACGACCCACGAGACCGCCGGCAGGGTGTTGCCGCCCAGCGCGGCGAAGAAGCTCGACTGCGGTTTGATGTTCGACAGCTGCTGATCCTGTGCCACGTCGGTGAAGTCGGGCAGCGGATTCCAGATTCCGGGCGTCGTCGCCGTCTGCTGAATCGGCGCACACGTCATCGCGGCCGCGTTCTCGCAGTCGGGCTCGGAGCCCTGCAGCACGTAGTAGCCCCAGCTCACGTTCTGCTTGTGCAGCAGATAGGTCATGTCCGTCCACGCGTAGTGCGCTGTCTGATCCGAGGGCGCGTTGATCGCCGCCACGGTCCCAGTGGTCCAGTCGGGCGTGGGCCACTGTTCGTCGCCCTTGCAGGAGAACGGTTGCATCGGGTTCGTGCAGGTCGCCGACCATTCCGACACCTCGTACAGGTGCGCCGGCAAGCTCCACGACGACACGGGCGAGAACATGTGGTCCTGAAGGACGAAGTTCTCCGCGTAGGCCCAGTAATTGGGGATCTCGCGCGCGTCGTGGTAGCCCATCACATCGACGCACGCCGTCTGCTGCGAACCGACCGGGGCCTGCTGATCGCAGGGACTGCAGTTCGGATCGGTGGTGCTGCACTGCATGCCGCTCTGTGCCTGCCCGACGAACCCGTCCATCAGCCCGCCGTCGACGTCGGCGATCGCGTTGCTGGCTCCGTGCGGGCCGCCATAGTTGACGTCGGCCGAGTCGTGAAACGGCACCACGCAGCCACCGTTGACGGGATCGGGCTCGCACACTCCCGCCGGAATGCCATCGGCACCGGGGTAGGTGCCGAAGTAGCTGTCAAACGACCGGTTCTCCTGCATGATGATCACGACGTGGCGGATCTTGTGGATCCCGGTCAACGGCGCGACCGTGAGCTGCACCGTCCCAGAGCGCGAGCCGATGTTGCTCGGGCTGGTGGGAACCGACGCGCGCCACTGTTGACGGCCGGAGTTGACCAGCACCCGGGGGACCGAGAAGCTCGAGCTCTGGTCGAGTCGCGGCGCCGCCAGCGTGCGCCACGTCGCGCCCGTCTGCCGTTGCAGCCATACTCGCTGCCCGGCGTGCCCTGGGCTCACCTGGCCACTGAACGTCTCGCTGTCGCCGGCGACCGCAAACGTCGCCGTGCTCGTCAGCGTCACCACCGCGTGCACCTGCTGCGCAACGGTGACGCTGCGCCGCCCGCGCGTGGTCACAACCCACTGCGAGTTGGCCAGCACGATCCCGGCGGACAGCGAAAACCGGTAGCGGCCCGCCGGGCCGGTGATCGCAACCGCCACCCGGCGCAAGCCCGCGCCAGGCAGCACCCGCCGCCAGAGCGCGACCCTGACGGCGCAGTCGTGCTTGGCGGGATGCGCCCATTGCACCCGTCCGTAGGCCGCGACCGCGCTCCCCGCGCTGACCGGATTCGGCGTGACATACAGCGAGACCGCCTTCGCCGGACACGCGACCACCCGCGCACCCGGGTTCGAGGTCGCAATCGTAGTCGTCGTCGTCGTCGTGGTGGAGGTCGGCGGCCCCTGCGCCGCCCCCACCTGGGCGCGCATGACCGCCCACGTACCAGACGCGATCAGAGCGAAGATCGAGAGTAGGAAGAGCGAGCGACGCAAGATGCATCTCCCCCGGGCCATGAAGACGCTGCCCCTTCCAAACGCAACGGCGCTGCGAGAGTTGCGGCACGGCGAGGGCGAAGTCGCGCCGCGGTCGCGAAATCCTGTGGCGCGCGGTCGCGAATCCCGCGGCGCGCGGTCGCGAATCCCGCGGCGCGCGGTCGCGAATCCCGCGGCGCGCGGTGGCGAATCTGCAACGACATCGTGTCGTGCGCAACGACTCCCCGGCGACTCTGCAACCTTTGCGCGCATTTTCCGGGGAGGCCGCGGGTTGCCGCCTGCCCTCGGCATAGACTCGCCGCAAGCCTTCAAGCGATTCCTCGAAAGGAGCCTCGAGCATGAACATCAACCGTGTGGTGCTGACCGGGAACCTGACCCGCGATCCCGATCTGCGCTCAACCCCCGATGGCCTCTCGATCTGCAAGCTCGGCGTCGCCGTCAACACCCGGCGCAAGAACGGCTCCACCGGGTCGTGGGAGGAGAAGCCCAACTACTTCCGAGTGACGGTGTTCGGCCGCCAGGCGGACAGCTGCGGCCAGTTCCTGCGCAAGGGACGCCCGGTCGCGATCGACGGCCGGCTCGAATGGAGCACATGGGAGTCCGAAGGGCAGAAGCGCGAGTCGATCGACATCATCGCCGACACCGTGCAGTTCCTCGGTGGTCGTGACGACGCCGGCAGCGGCAACGGCAACGGCAACGGGTTCTCCAGCAGCGTCCGCGCGACCGAGAGCGACGTCCCGATCGACACCGCCGACTTCGACCCCACCCCCGTGAGCGCGGGCGCTGCGGACGACGACATCCCGTTCTGAGGCCAGCGATCTGAGCGATCCCGCTAAAGTGTGCGTTCGTGGCCAAGCAACGTAGACGCCCGGTTCGCCGGCGAGACAGAAAGGGTGGGCCGAGCTCGACTCGTCGCAAGCCCTGCCCATACTGCCGCGACAAGGTGGACCGGGTCGACTACAAGGACCTCTCGGCGCTACGTCGCTTCATCTCCGAGCGCGGGAAGATCAGGTCACGGCGAATCACCGGAGCGTGTCGCAGGCATCAGAGCCAGGTGGCGCGCGCGGTCAAGCGCGCCAGAGAGCTGGCACTGCTGCCGTACGTCGCCGAGGGCGGCAGTGAGCGTGGCGGCCGCGGTGATCGCGACCGGGACCGCGACCGCGACCGCTGACAGGTCGGAGGCGAGGTGCCGCAGGCGATTCTCCTTCAGGACGTAGACGCGCTCGGCGAGCGGGGCATGGTCGTGGACGTCTCCTCGGGCTATCTGCGCAACTATCTGCTGCCGCGCAAGCTCGCCGAGCCAGCGACTGCTGCCTCGATCCGCGCCGCCGAGCGCCGTCGCGAGGCAGCCGAACGAGCGCTTCGCGAGGCCGAAGACCGAGCGCGGGAAAGCGCCGCCCTGCTCGGTCGCACGGTGCTCACGATCCAGCAGCAGGCCGGCGACGACGGCCGGCTGTTTGGCTCCGTCACCACGCAAGACATCGCCGACGCGATCCGCGACGCGCGTGGGATCCGCCTCGACCGCCGGCGAATTCACCTCGAGGACCCAATCCGCCATGTCGGCACCTACATGGTTGAGGTCGAGGTTTCCGACGGCGTAACCGCTGCCGTCAAGACGATGGTCGTAGCCGCCGGCTAGCGGCTGCTCGGTCGCCCCGCCGTCTGTCCACGCTGCCGGCTGCTCGTGCGGCTCGCCCGGCCGGAAGTCTTCGGTGCTTGCGGGGTCAGCGCCGACGGTTACGTCTGCGCCGAACTTAGACTCGGAGACGCGTCATGAGTGCCGTCCAGAACATCGCTGTGCCCCCCCACAACCTGGAGGCCGAGAAATCGGTGCTCGGGGCGGTGCTGCTGGACGAGCGCCACCTGCACGCGCTACTGGTCGAGGAACACCTCCGTCCCGAGCACTTCTACCGCGAGCAGCACGGACTCGTGTTCGAGGCGATGCTCGGGCTCTACAACGGCGATCACAAGATCGACCAGCTGACGGTCGCCGAGGCGCTGCGCGAGCAGGGCAAGCTCGCTGAGATCGGAGGGCCAGAGGCGATCGACGAGCTAGCCGGCTGGGTCCCGGCGGCAGGCCATGCACGCGATTACGGACGGATCGTGCGCGACAACGCGCAGATGCGGGCGCTGCTCAGCGCCTCGTATCAGATCCAAGCAAGCGTTCTCGCTCGTGAGGCGCCCGCGCGCGACCTGGTCGAGCG
>JBEKRJ010000278.1:0-6468 GCA_049518835.1 Solirubrobacteraceae bacterium | reverse complement strand
GCGACCAAACCGAAGACGGATGCCAAGCCGTCGTTGGCGCCATAGATCACGCTGGACACCCAGCCACCACCAGTGCGGTGCCATTTCTCCCGGCCGGTGATCCTGTCCAGGCGCTCCTTTGCGGCGCGCTGGACCGGGTTCAGGCTCTCGTTCGTATCGCGAGGGTCCGAAGACCTTCCGGTCGAGTGGATCTCGTTGACGGCATGGGAGTGCGCGCGCTCGTCCTTGCGGATCTCGCGCAGCAGGTCATCCGTGGCGCCGTCACCGGTGGAGCGCTTGTAGAGATCGTCGACCTCCTCGTCCTCGGCGGCCTCGCGAGCCGCCGGCAGTCGGTCCACGGGCGCGAGCTATCGGCAATCAGCTCGTAGTTCTTGCCGGCGACGATTTCACCGCGCCAGGCCTTCAGCAGGCGGTCGCGAATCGCTTGCAAATCTGCCGCTCCGGCCGCATCCGTCACGTCCGAGAGGGTATCTCCACCTCTCTAGAGGCGCTCTTGCGGCCGTTCGGCGAGAACCTGGAACACCGAGGTGAACCCGCGTTCGAAGCCTCGACGTGCCGCGCGCACGTACAGACGCCAAATCCGCATCCGCTCCGTACCGATCAACGCCTCGGCCCGCTCGCGGTGCTCGTCGAGATTGCGCGCCCACTCGCGCAGGGTGCGCACGTATTCGAGCCGAAAGCCCTCGACGTGGGTCGGCTCGAGACCGGCGACCTCGATCGCGCTGAGCACGCGAGAGAGGTGCAGCGGCGCCGCGTCGGGAAACACGAAGCGCTCGGAGAACGGTCCGGCTTCCGGGTCGCCATATCGCAGGCGCGCGATGCCGTGGTTGAGCAGCCGTCCGCCGGGGCGCAGCACACCCGCGAGATGCCGCGCGTAGGCGTCGATATTGGCGCTCCCGACGTGCTCGACCATGCCGATCGAGGCGATCGCATCGAACTGCTCGCCGGCGAGGTCGCGGTAGTCGGCAACGCGGACGTCGACCCGCTTCGCGAGGCCCGCCGCCGCCGCCCGCTCGCGTGCGAGCACGGCTTGCGGCTCAGACAGCGTGATCGCAGTGACGGATACGCCGTGCTCAGCGGCGGCGTGCAACGCGAAGCTGCCCCAGCCGCAACCGACGTCGAGCACCCGCTCGCCCGGCGCAAGACCGAGCTTCACGCAAACGAGCTCGAGTTTCGTGCGCTGGGCGTCCTCGAGCGTTCGCGCATCGCCGGAGAAGATCGCGCACGAGTATGTCATCGACTTGCCTAGCATCAGGGCGAAGAACTCGTTGGACACGTCGTAGTGGTGCGTGACCGCGCGCCGGTCACGCTCGCGGCTGTGGCGTCGCCCACGCGGGCGTAGCTCGGCCACGGGAGTGCGCGGCAGCGAGCCAAGCGCACCGGCTCGCACGGCGCCTGCCACCAGCCGCGCCTTGCCGCGTGCGTCCAACGGCGGGAGCGTATAAGTGTCCAGCAGCTCGAGCACCGCGTCGATGTCGCTCACTTCGACCTCGCCGCTCACGTAGGCGCGGCCGAGACCCAGCTGACCCGGCGCACGCAACAGATGGGCGAGCGCGCGCGGCGAGCGCAAGCTGAACGTCGGCCCGCCCGCGCCATTGGTGGGTGAAAGGCTGCTGCCGTCCCACAGCTCAACTCGAAACGGGCGCTCCGGGAGAGCCTGCGCGAGCGTCTCGCGCAGCGACTGCGTGGCGCTGCGCGCGCTCACCGTGTCCGCGTCGTCGCGAGCTTGGTCGCTTGGCGCTCCGGGCTCACACGCACCACGTCCCAGGCCAGTCCGGCCCGTTCGAGCGCGCGGATCGCGAGCGCCGACGGGTCCAGCTCCCAGCGGCGCAGGCCATGCTCGGCGGAGGTCGGGAACGCGTGATGGTTGTTGTGCCAGGCCTCGCCGAGTGACAGCGGCGCCAGCCAGGCGAGGTTGCGCGACTCGTCACCGGTGTCGAACCGCCGGCGCCCGAAGAAATGGCAAAGCGAATTGATGCTGTAGGTCACATGGTGAAGCACGAGCATCCGCACGGCTCCTCCCCACAGAAGTCCGGTCAGACCATCGCGTAGGCTGCCGCCAAGCAACCAGCCCAGCGCGAACGCAGCCGCCAGCCCGCCGATCGCCCAGACCACGAACGTCCGGTCCACCCAACTGACGACAGGGTCGGCGAGCAGATCCGGCGCGTAGCGCGAGCGCTTAGCGCGATCGGTGTGAATGAACAACCACCCGACATGCGAATGCAGCAGCCCTCGCGCGGCACCACCCCAGCCGTGACCATGATCGACGTGCGGGCTGTGCGGGTCGCCTGCCCGGTCGGAGAATCGATGGTGCTTGCGATGGTCGGCCACCCACGACACAACCGGACCCTCGATCGCCGCCGAGCCGAGGATCGCCAGCAGCCCACGGGTCACCCGCCCAGCGTGGAACGCCCGATGGGTCAGCAGGCGATGAAAGCCGACCGTCACGCCGAGACCGGTGAGCACGTACAGCAGCAGAAAGTCGAAGATGTCATGCCAGCCCAACAGGCTGTCCCACAACTGCCAAGCAACGAAGAACAGACTGAGGATCGGCAGAGCGGTCACGATCCCCGTGATCACCCGGTCGCGACGCTCGTTGACAGCAGGCTCAACATCATCGCGACCGATTGGGCGCCGCTCGCCGGCGTCTGGGCGCGAACGCGCACGCGGCTCAAGCGCTACGGCGGACCGAGCCACTTTCTGGACGTCAGAACCGAGCGGCTCATCCTTGAACATGGACGATCAAGCGTAGCGTACCTCTGGTTGGGAGGCTTGCCTGGCCGTGAGGCAGCAGCGGAGGGGGTCCTGGGGCAGATCGGGGCGCCGCGTCAAACACCGCCGCGGGAGTGCTCCCCCCTGACGCGGTCGCGCTTGCCTTCTGCGGTGTTCACACGATCGTCACCGGATCGCGTCCTGCAGCGCGAATCATCGTGGAGCGGCGGGTCACGTCGAGCTGCACTTTCATCTGCTCGCGGGCATCGACGACGGACCGTCGTCGATAGCGGAGAGCGTCGAGCTGGCGCCGGCCGCGGTAGCCGACGGCACCAGGCTGCTGCTCGCCAGCCCCCACGTCCACCGCGCACACGTCACCGACCCGAGAGTGATCGGCGAGCGCGTGCGCGAGCTGGCCCGATTTTGTCCAAGCTGCCGACGAGCTGCGCCAGCGCGGTTTCGGGCTGGTCATCGCCTCCGACGCGCACGGCCGCCGAGCCGGCGGAATGCCCACACTCACCGCAGCGGTCACGGAGCTGCGCCACCGAGGCGGGCCGGTTCGACCTGGCCTCCTGGGCCGAGGTGGATGAACGCCTCCCGGTGCGCCGGCTCGCTGCGAAGCACGAGCTCCGGGACGTCGAGGGCGAGCTGCTCGGCCTGGTCGCTGGAAACCGGCCGGCACCACTCCAACGGCCCGTCGCTGTCATCGTTGACTTCGCCCCAGAAGATGCAATAGAACGCTCCCGGCCGCCCCTCCAGGCTCGGCAGATGGTGCTCGCCCAGGATCGCGATGAATCCCTTGCCGAACGCCCACGCTCCGGGCACACCTTCGACGCCGCGCTTGAGACACACAACGCCCCGTGCGGGGATCTCCCGTGTGGCAACTTCGTACATGACATGCCTCTTTCCGTGCAGACGGTCAACGAGGCAGTGGGCGAGAGCCCGTCAAGCGGTGTGTTGGGCCTCGACCGCGTTCCAGTGCTTGCTGATCCGCTCGACGGCGGCAGGAGACCGACGGATGGCGGCCTAGACTGGTCCGGTGAGCGCCCGCGTCACCGATTGGGGTCTCGCAACGCTGGTCGCGGCGCTTCTGGTGACCGGCGTGCTGACGCTGTTTGCCGGCTCATCGGGGACGGCTTGGATCATCGCCACCCATGACGCGTGCGGGATCGCGATCGCACTGCTGGTTGTCACCAAGCTCCGTCGCGTCTGGCCGCGGCTCGTGCGCGATCGCCGCGAGCTGGATCGACGCGCTGCGGGGATTGGCGCGGCGGTTGCGGTTGGCGCCTGCTTGGTCGCCGGCATCCTGTGGTCGACGGGCGTGTCCGTCGCACCCGCCGGCTACAGCCTGCTCAGCTGGCACGACGCGCTCGGCGCGCTGCTTGCGATCGCCGTCGCCACGCACATGGCGCTCCGGGCCAAGCGGTTGCGCCGCCGCGATCTCGTCGGTCGGCGCCAGTTTCTCACCAGCACCGCGATCGCCGCCACCGCGATGCTCTGCTGGCGCGCCCAACGACCGTTCGAGGCGCTCCTCGCCCTCAAGGGCGCTCGCCGACGCTTCACCGGCTCCTACGAAGCGGACTCGTTCGCCGGCAACGCCTTCCCGAGCACCTCGTGGGTGGCCGATCACCCCGCGCCAATTGACCCAGCCGCGTACCGACTCCGGATCGAGGGGCTCGCCGCGCGGCCCCTCACCCTCTCACTCGCCCAGCTACCCACCAGTGACCAGCTCACGGCGACACTCGACTGCACCGGCGGCTTCTACTCGACCCAGCGCTGGGTCGGCGTGCGCCTGGGTCGGCTCCTGGACCTCGCGGGGGCCGACCGGGAGGCGCGCCATGTGACCGTGGCGTCGGTCACCGGCTACCGCTGGAGCTTTGGCATCGACGACGCGCGGGATCTCCTTCTCGCCACGCACGTCACGGGCGAGCCGCTGAGCTATGACCACGGCGCACCCGTCCGTCTCGTCGTTCCGGGCGCACGCGGGTTCGAGTGGGTCAAGTGGGTGACGCGGATCGAGCTGCGCCGCGACCCTGACCTCACCGCACCCCTTTCGACCGTCTGGAGCAGCTTCACCTAAGGGCGCACGCCAGAATTAGTGCGTGTGCCCTAATCTAACGCTAGCGGGCTCGGCCGGAGAGCCGGTGAAACGTGGCGGGTCTCCAGCCGAGCGCGGAGGTCAACTGGGGGCAACGGCGACGTGCTTGACCTCCGCCATGTAGCGGCCGGCGACCGCCGAAGCCTGCGCCGGGGTGCTCCCGCGCTCGCGAGCGTCCATGTACGCCGCGTACCAGTCCCACCAGTCGTGCGGCGGGGCGACCGCCTCATATGAGCCGTGATGCTCGGCCGTCTCGTGCAGGAGGCCCGCGAGCACCGCAACGTCCATCAGTCGCACCGGCCCGGAAGCCGCTCCGTGATCTCCTGCAGCAACCAACCGTTGCCGTCGGGATCCGTGAACGATGCCCAACTGCCGTACGACCGGGCCTGGGGGTCGGGCCCCGGGACACGTGCCGCGGTTCCAGCGTGATGGAAGATGCCGGTCTGGTCGTGCCAGACCTCGCTGACGGCCACCCCGTGGGCGAGCAGCTCCTCGCGGGCGGCATCGATGTCCTCGACGATCAGCATCAGATCCTGCACCGAACCGGGCGCCATCGTCGTCGTTCCTTGCCCGAAGATGATCGAGGCCGGCGAGCCCGGTGGCGTGACCTGCACCACGCGGTAGTGCTCGTCGATGCTCACGTCGGCGTCGAGGCGCCAGCCCAGGCCTTGGTAGAAGGCCTTGGCGCGATCGACGTCCGCGACCGGCAACACCGCGACCTCGAACCGCATCGGGACGGCCGACGCGCCGGTGCCCTCGCTTGCCACATCGCTGCTCAGCTTCGTACTGCTCACGTTGACCTCCGTGAATTGGGTTGCCTGGATCTTCACCGCTGAGCGCACGCGTCGCGCCCGTGCGCTCACTGGTGTAGACGCGGGACGCGTTCCGGCCCGGGACTTGTGAGCGGCGTTCCTCCCGATTCGGCATGTCCGGGTAGCCTGAAATAAGTTAGCTATCCTAACGATGTGGCTGCCGAAGTACCTGAGCAACCGGGGCGCGTGCTCGCGCGCTTGGCCCGGCATGTAGAGCGCGCGGCGAGCGCGCTCGACCTGACCCTTTCCCAGTACCGACTGCTGGGAATTCTGGGCGACGGCCCGGAGGCGTCGTCGGTGCTGGCCGACAAGCTGTCGGTCAGCCGCCCCAGCGTTTACGGGGGTAGTGGACGGGTTGGTCGCGCGGGGCTTGGTGCAACGAGACCAGGACGCCACCAGCGCCGTCGACGTCCACGTGGAGCAGGTGATCCACGAGGGCTTGAAGGTGCTGATGGAGGGCCGCACGACGTTGATCGTCGCCCACCGCCTGTCGACGATCGGGCTGGCCGACCGGGTCGTGCTGCTGGACGGCGGCAGGATCCTCGCCGACGGCACCCATCAGGAGCTGATCGAGACCAGCCCGCTGCACGTCGAGGTCCTTGCCCAGGCCGAGGCGAACGGCGAATGAATTCGGCCCCGGTGGCGGCTCGCGCTCGGCCGCCGCTCCCGGTGGCAAGCTGCCGTTCGCCGGCATCCCGCCCGAGCTCCAGGACGGCGTCGACCAACCGTTGGCCGAGGAGCCCGAGCCCCGCGAGCCGGACGCTCGCTTCAGCTACCGCGACGAGGACCAGAGCGGCAAGCGCCTGACGCTGCGCGCACTGATCTTCCGCCACTGGCACCTCGGTT
>JBEKRJ010000277.1:0-6469 GCA_049518835.1 Solirubrobacteraceae bacterium | reverse complement strand
TACGTGCGGTCGTTGTGCGTCGCGCTGGGCGTACCGGACGAGCGCCTGCAAGTGGCGATCGATGCGCTCGCCAGGCTCGCCGACCGTGGCGCTTCGGGCGAGATTCTGTGGAGCGAGCCAGCGCCCGACGCGCTCGCCGCGATCGCCGCGCTGCACCGCGCCGGCGTTGCGGTGCTGGTCGTGACCAATTCAGACGGCCACGCCGCGGACAATCTGCGTGATGCGGGGATCTGCCAGGTCGGCGCAGGACGGGGAGCGACGGTCGCGGGCGTGATCGACTCGGCGCTCGTGGGGGCGGCAAAGCCAGATCCCGCGATCTTCCACGCGGCGTTGCGATGCGCCGGCGTCGAGGCGGGCGATGCGGTGCACGTCGGCGACACCCTGCGTGCCGACATCGACGGCGCCGCGAACGCGGGCATCGCGGCGGTGCATCTCGACCCGGCTCGAGCGTGCCGCGCGGGCGACCATCGCCACGTCCGCTCGCTGGGTGGGATCTGGCGCCACGTGGCGCCGGCGAGGTGAGTAGGCGGGCGAGGTGGGTCAGGCGGCGACTGGGAGTCGACCGCCGACCACGTAATCGAAGCGGTACCCGCGCAGCTGCGCGCGGTCGCCGGCGAGGCCGATCACGTCGGCCCCGGTGCACCGCGCAACTGACTGCAGCAGCGCCGCGAGACGGTCGCGCAGCGCGCGACCGGCAGGCGACTCATCCTCCGCCCAGTCCCGATCTGCGTCCTCGATCAGGACCGTCACGCGCGCTGGGTCGGCGGTGGCTATCTCCTCGAGCAGGTCTTCGTCATCATCCTCGGTTGCGACGATCATCAGTAGGTTGGTCATGGCGCGTAAGTCTCAGGCGCGCGCGTAAAGGTTGGCTGAACGACCCTGAACAATTTGCTCAAGCGCGTGCGCGTACGCGTGGCTACGCTCGTCAGTGTCGATGCCCGAGCTGCCCGAAGTCGAGATCACCGCGCGCCTGATCGGACGGGCCGTTGCCGGCGCTCGCATCGAGTCTGCGCTCGCGCCCGGAATCAACGCCCTGCGCAGCTACGACCCGCCGTTGAGCGCGCTCGAGGGACGTCAGCTGACCGGCGTCTCGCGCCGCGGCAAGCTGTTCCTGGTCGGCGTCGACGACGGGCTGACGATCCTGATCCACCTGATGTCTGCCGGGCGGCTGCAGCTGTTCGACACGCGCGCGTCGTTGCGCGACCGCTCCTCGCGCCTGCTGCTGCGCCTCGAAGACGCTCGCGAGCTACGGTTGCGCGAGTTCGGGACCCGCCAGCGGGCGTGGGCCAAGCTGCTGCGCGCCGATGCGCTCGTGCACGAGGAGGCGCTTGCCGAGCTGGGGCCGGAGGCGTGGCCCGAGGCGCCCCCGCTGGCCGAGCTGCTCGACCAGCCGCGTCCGCTGTACGCGCTGCTGCGCGACCAGCACGTGATCGCGGGGATCGGCCGCTCGTGGGTCGACGAGATCCTGCACGCGGCGATGCTGTCGCCGTTCAAGCGCGGCTCGGATCTCGACGCCGCTGAGGCGCAGACGTTGCGGGCGGCGATCAGCGCGCGGCTCGACGAGGCGATCGCCCACTACGAGCGCGAGCTCGGGCTGCCGATCCCAGACAAGCTGCCGATGCCGTTGACCGTCCACCGGCGCAACGGCGAGCCCTGTCCGCGTTGCGGCGATCAGCTCGAGGCGGTCTTCTACGAGGACTACGTGATGTGCTACTGCCCGACCTGTCAGACGGAGGGCAAGCTGCTCAAGGATCGCCGTCTGTCGCGCCTGCTGAAGTAAAGATCCGGCGCCGGCGCTACTGCAAGCCCTCGCGCGCCTCGCGCACGAGCGTCACGGCCTCGGGAAAGACGACCGCCATCACGGCGCGCAGCTGCTCGGCCTGCTGCTCGGTGGTGCCTTGAATGTTGACGCGGTTGATCGAGGCAACCGTCAGATCGACCGCGAGCTTGATCGCGTTGTCGGCCCAGGCGAGTCGTTGCGCTCCCTGCATCTGCTCGGCGAATTCGCCAAGCCGGCGTTGGAGCTCGTCTGGGTCGCCGAACAGGCCGCCGAAGCCGCTTCCTTCCATGGCCCTTATGGTAGCTGCCCGGCAGGTCGGACCCCGACGCCTGTCGTTCGCGTCCCGAAACGGGCGCCACACCAGGTCCGGGTGCGACCACTAGCATTGGCTCAATGAGCGTCGATGATCGCCTGCTGTACGAGTCGCGAGTGCGGACGCGCCAGGTGATCGTGGCCGGCGTCGCCGCGCTGGCGCTGGTCGTTGCCGCGCTGATCCAGGTCACAGGGCCGCACGCGAAGGTCCAGGAGCTGACGCTTGACCTGATCACGGTTCACAAGCGCTTTCCGCGGGACGTGATCGGGGCCGTGATCAACGCCATCGGCCTCGTTTCGCTGGCCGGCGCCCTGAGCTACCTGTACGGCGCCGCGCGGGCGCGCAATCCGCAGCTGCAGGCGTTCATCCGGATCCTCGTGCTCGCCGGCGGTGGGCTCGCGGGCGTCGCAGGCGTGGCGTACGCGATCGTGATCGCGGTCAAGTCCAACCAGTTCGTCCACAGCGCGGGCGAGACCTACCAGCAGGCAAACCACCTGACGAGCGCGGGTGCGATCCTGATCTTGCAACTGGGGGGCCAGCTCGGCGCGCTGCTGCTGGCGATCGGCTTCCTGCTCGTGTCGCTCGGCGCGATGCGGGTCGGCTTGCTGTCGAAGTTCATGGGCTATCTCGGGATCTTCGCCGGGATCCTGGTGCTGTTCCAGATCACGCCGGTGCCCGTCGTGCAGGCCTACTGGCTGGTTGCGCTCGCGTATCTGCTGAGCGGGCGCTGGCCGACCGGCGTACCGCCGGCGTGGCGCAGTGGCCGCGCTGAGCCGTGGCCTTCGAGCTCGTCGCTGCGCCAGCAACGCGCGGCTGGGGTCCCCGGCCGACGGGCCAAGCGCGCGCCCGCGCCGGCGCCGGAGCCCGTTGGTGCCTCCGCGGCGCCGGCAAGGACGCGCTCGGAGACGCCCAAGCGCAAGCGCAAGCGCCGCCAGTAGCGCCGCTCGGACATCCGTCGAGCCGAGCGCCGGGCGCTGCGGCCGCGCGCCCGGCGATGACGACATCACTGGTGGAAGGAACACCCCCTCCCTCCACCAGACGTTACGTCGCGCCCACATCGCACCAGCGGGATGCAAGCAGCGTCCCCGTGGTCGCCGGGCGGCGACGTAGCGCCCCGGCCGAGACAGCCCCGGTCCCCATCCACGCGCGGGGCCGGGGCTGCGGGGCCGACCGCGCGCCGGTTGTCGCTGGTCGGCCTGACGGTTGCCGCTCGTCGACCGATACCGACCGTTCAAGCTTGCGCACCTGCCGCTGGTCGATCCTCGGTTGAAAAGCAGTCGCCGCCGGTGCACGTTGCCGAGCGGTCAACCACTTCAATCTGGAGGAGAGGAAGATGGAAGCTCGTTCCGCGGGCGGCCGCGAAGCAGATCTTGCGCCGGCGCCCGACCCCGTCACATCCGGGTCTTGGATTCCGTCCAACCCGGCCCCGCTCGGCGCCGCCGGCTTCGCCGCGACGACGTTCGTGCTGAGCGTGATCAACGCCAACCTGGTCGGTCCGAAGGCGGGCGCTGTCGTGCTGCCACTGGCGGCGGCATATGGCGGACTCGCCCAGCTACTGGCCGGAATGTGGGAGTTCCGGACCGGGAACACGTACGGCGCGGTTCTGTTCAGCTCGTTCGGCGCGTTCTGGATCTCCGTTTACCTCCTGCTGAAGGCGGGTGGGTTCAACGAAGCCGGGTTCTCGCTGTACCTGTACGCATGGGCGATCTTCGCGTTCATCATGTTCCTTGGATCGCTGCGCACCAACGCCGCGCTTGCGCTTGCGATCTTCTTACTGGTAGTGACGTTCTTGCTGTTGGCGATCGGCAATGCCAACCTGGTCGGGTCGACGGCGACGACCAACGGCACGATCAAGCTCGGCGGCTGGGTCGGAATCGTGCTGGCGTTCAACGCCTGGTACCTGGTGGCCGCCGCCGTGCTGGAGTCGACGTTCGGCCGTGAGGTGCTGCCGGTGTTCCCGCTCGGCGCGTGAGCAAAGCTCAATCGGCGCCCCGTCGGGGGCAGCGCGGCGCAGCTACCGGGAAGCGGCACAACCCGGCCGATTAGCCCTCCACTGATGCGACGTTTGGCTCAGGTCCCCCGGCGTGATCCGCTTGGGGGGCCTGAGCCCCGCATTTCCTCAGCAGCGGAGCGAAGGAGAGCTATTTAATAGCTAATCTAAGGGTCCGCGCGGACCCTAATCTAAGAGCCCGGCCCGCGGTCGGCCTCGCGCGTCGGCGCGGGAAGGACGAGACCGGAGGCGACGTCCTTGACGGCAAACCACAACGTTCTGAGGTGACCCGTGAAGCGCATCCCGATCTTGCTCGCCGTCTTTGCCAGCCTGGCATTCGCCGGCGGCGCGCTGGCCAAAGGCTCCCCCTCCCAGTTGAAGGTGCGCAAGACGAGCATCGGCCAGATCCTCGTCGACCGCGGCGGGTTGACCGTGTACGAGTTCACGCGCGACCGCGGCACGCACGACTCGTGTGTGACGATCAGCCAATGCCCGCTTGCGTGGCCCGCGCTGACGAGCACTGGCAAGCCGCTCGCCGGTCCGGGCGTGAACCGCAGGCTATTGGGCACGATCACGCTCGCCGGTGGCGCCAGGCAGGTCACCTACGCCGGCCATCCGCTGTACACCTACGTCGGCGATTCGGGGCCCGGTCAGACCTCCTACGTCGGCTTCTCGAACTTCGGCGGTCGCTGGTATGCACTGACCGCGAGCGGCCGCGCGATCAAATAGCTCGCACGCCGGCGGCGCGGGCGCTCGCATAGCTCGCACGCCGGCGTCCCGGGCCCTCCGAGGCGGCCGCGCAGTAGGCTGATCGCGGGGATATTCCGATGATGGAGCTTTTGCATCTGCCGGCGGCAGTAAGCTCTCCGCGATCTACCATGGAACTGGCGCTCGGCGCACTCCTCGGGGTCGGAGCAACGTTGACGGTGCTCGCGATTCGGTGGCTGCTTCGCGGCCCGCGCGAGGCGCGCACGCCGGAGGCGGCCGGGATGCAGTCGGCACTGCACGCCGCGACATCGACCCTCCCGCACCTGCGCAGGGGGCTGACGGCCCGGTCGGCGGGACAGTCCAGCCCGCGGCTGCGGGCGTTGACCGGAGCGGCGGCGATCGCGCTCGCCGATACGCGGGCGGTGCTGGCGATCGACGGCGAGGGCCGCGAACAGGTCCGGCCCGGCGACCTACTGTCGCGGTTGCTCGCCAGCACCCGCGATGACCGGATGCAGATCGTGCCGCGCCTGATCTCGTCAGACCCCCGCTGCCCGCTGCGTTCGGCGGTGCTCGCGCCACTGATGGTGCAGGGCCGGCGGGTCGGGACGCTGATCGCGTTCTATCGCTCGGTCGGCCGTCCGTCGCACGCCGAGCTGCGCGTCGTACAGGAGGCCGCGAGCCTGGTCGCGGCGCAGGTCGAGCTGTCGGTGATCGCCGAGCAGGAGGAGCGCCTCGCGCAGGCCGAGCTGCGTGCGCTGCGGGCCCAGATCTCGCCGCACTTCATCTACAACGCGCTTGCCGCGGTCGCCGGCGAGATCCATACCCAACCCGAGGAGGCGCGCGAGCTGCTGACCGATTTCGCCGAGTTCACGCGCTACCTGTTCCGCGACGGACGGCCGTACGTGACGCTCGGCGAGGAGCTCGGACACGTCGAGCGCTACCTGCGCCTCGAGCAGGCCCGATTCCGCGACCGCCTCCACGTGACGATCGCTCCCGACCCGCAAACGATGAACGTGGTCGTGCCGGTGATGTCGGTACAGCCGCTGGTCGAGAACGCCGTTCGCCACGGCGTCGAGCGCCGCGCCGGCACCGGCAGCATTCGCGTCACCGCGCGCGTGCGCGGTGGCGACGTCGAACTGCGCGTCAGCGACGATGGATGCGGGATCGAGCCCGACCGGATCGCCGACGTGCTGGCGGGCGCAAACGGCGGCATCGGGCTCTCGAACGTCGACGCGCGGCTGCGAGCGACATTCGGTGAGCGCTACGCGCTGCGGATCGAATCCGAGCCGGGGCGCGGGACGACCGCGCTGATGACGGTCCCGAACCTCCCTGGGGAGCGGCGGCGCCGCGCCGACGAAGCAAACGAGCGAAGCCGCATCGGGCCGGGACGGGCCGCGGCGGTGGCGTGAGCGCCGACAGGCTCACGATCCTCGCGGTCGACGACGAGCAAACACAGCTCGAGGACTTGGCGCGCCTGCTGCGCAGCTCGGCCTACGTCGAGGGCGTCGAGTGCGCCTACGATGGTCACGCGGCGCTCGTCAAGGCCTCCGCCCAGCAATTCGACGCGATCTTCCTCGACGTGCGCATGCCGGACCTCGACGGGCTGGAGCTCGCGCGCGTGCTGCGGCGGTTTGCCTCGCCACCGCAGCTGGTGTTCGTGAGCGCGTACGACACCGCC
>JBEKRJ010000276.1:0-6487 GCA_049518835.1 Solirubrobacteraceae bacterium | reverse complement strand
CGCCACCTCCGGGTAGCGGTCGGCGGCGAGCCGGGGATGGGTATGCCAGTTGATCAATGCGAGCGTCCGCGAGATGTAGGTGTCGCGCGCGACCGTCATCCACGGCTCGCGCCAGATCAGATACAGCACCTCGCGGGGCGGCCGCGCACGCGAGCACAGGCGGCTGTAGGACTCCTCGAACGCATCGCACAGCCGTTGCGCCTCGGCCTCGCGACCGAAGATCGCACCGAGCAGGCAGTAGAGGTCGAGGTTGTCACGCGGCGCCTGCGGGTGCGTGACGACGATGTGCGCGACGAATTCGGCGAGTGCAGCGGCCGTCTGGAGCCGGTTCTCGTCGATGTTGACGATCGCGTGCGTCGGCGCGAGCTGCTTGATTCGCTCGAGCCTGACGTCCTTGGTGCCGCCGACCTTCGGGATTGCAGCAACGACCGCGCGCGGGTGGATGCAGAACCCGGTCCGCCCAACGAGCTGCGCCGCCAGCCCGAGCTCGCACAGCAACTCCGTGATGCTCGGCACGAGGCACACGATCCGCGCTTCGTCGCCCGCCGGCTGATGCACGTTCCCGACGGCGTCAGTGAGCGTCACCCCGCGGCGCCGAGGTTCTGGGCGATCACCGCGAGGAACTTGGTGACGTCGATCGGCTTGGTCAGGTAGTCGGCGGCGCCGAGCGCCCTGACGCGGTCGGCTTGATGCTTGCTCGCGTCGGCGGTCAGCACGACGACGGGAATCTGGCGGGTGCTCGCCTCGGCTTTGAGGCGCTTGAGGACCTCTGTGCCCGGCAGGTCGGGAAGGTGCAGGTCGAGCACGATCAGATCCGGCCGGTGCTCACGTGCGAGCTCGAGGCCGATCATGGCCTGCATCGCCGGGATCAGCTCCACGGTCGCATAACGCTCCAGGATCCGCTCGACGAGCGTCAGGTTCGAGAGGTTGTCCTCGATGTAGAGGATCACCTGCGGCGTTGGGCCGAGGTCGGGCGGCTGCTGTCCCATGCTCTCGGGTCGGTGCTCGCCGTGGGGTGGCTTGGCAGCGGCGAGCTCGATCGTGAACTTCGTCTCGAGAGCGGGTTGGGAAACGACCGTGATCGTCGCGCCCATCGCCTCGAGCAGGCCCTTGGAGAGCGCGAGCCCCAGGCCGGTGCCCTCGACCCCGGTGCGCTCGGCGCCAAGCCGCTCGAACGGCTCGAACAGCTTGCCCAGCCGCTCGGGGGCGATCCCGATGCCGGTGTCGGCGACGTGGACCTGAACCCGTCCCGCATCGGTCGACGTGAACGAGACCTGGACCTGTCCCCCGGCCCGGTTGTACTTGATCGCGTTAGACAGCACGTTGAGCAGCGCCTGCTTGAGTCGCTGGCGGTCGGCTTGCACGTGACCGTCGGGCACGAGCGCGCTGGCATCGCAGCGCAGGATCACGTCGTGCTCGCGGGCCAGCGGCGCGACCAGCGCGAGCGCCTCGCGGACGGTGTCGGCGAGCGCGACCGGCTCGGGCGAGATCATGGTCCTGCCCGACTCGATCCGCGCCAGCTCGAGCACCTCGTCGATCAGCGCCAGGAGGTGTCCGGCGGCCTTGAGCACATAGCCGAGGTGCTCGCTCTGGCGCGGCGGCAGCCCGTCGAGCTGGACCAGCTGGCTGAAGCCGATGATCGAATTCAGTGGCGTGCGCAGCTCGTGGCTCATCCGCGCCAGGAACTCGCTCTTGGCGCGGTTGGCGCTCTCCGCGCGGGCGCTCGCTTCCAGCAGCTCCACCCGCTCGGCCTCAGCAAGGCGCTGCTCGGTCACATCCTGCAAGGTCCCGTAACAACAACCGGCGTTGACAGGATCCCCGAATCCGAGCACGTGCACGGTTCGCCGCGTTCCGTCCGCGGCGACGATCCGGTGATCGAGCTCGAACCCGGCCGCGACCGTCGCCGCGTCGGCAAACGCCGCGGCGACCCGTTCGCGGTCGCCGGGATCCACGTAGGTCAGGAACGAGTTCGCGTCCGGCGCCCGCAGCGCGGGGTCACGACCGAAGATCTCGAACATCTGCGCCGACCACGTGGCCCGATCGTTGCGCAGATCGCGCCACCACGAGCCCAACCGCGCGACCCGCTGCGCCAGCTCCAAGTCGGCGAGGGCCTGCTCGCGGGCGCGCTCCGCCAGCCTGTGCTCGGTGATGTCGTGTGCAACCGTCGCGGCACCGATGATCCGACCGTCAGGGTCCATGATCGGCGAGATCGTCACCGAAACGTCGATCAGCCGGCCGTCCTTGCGGCGGCGGGTGGTCTCGAAGTGAGTTACGTGCTCACCGCCGGCGACGCGCTGCAGCAGCGACACGAGCTCGTCGCGCTCGCCCGGCGGAGTCAGGATCGAGACGTGCTTGCCGAGTGCCTCCGCGGCGCTGTAGCCGTAGATCCGCTCCGCGGCCGCGTTCCAGCTCGTGATCTCGCCGTCCAAGGTCTTGCCGATGATCGCATCGTCGGACGAGTCGACGATCGCGGCGAGCCGGGCAGTGGCCTGCTCGGCGCGCTTGCGCTCGGTGATGTCGACGCTCACCCCGGTGACGCCGACGACCCGCCCGTCCACGCGCCATGGCACAGCGCGCGTCAGCGCCTCGATGATCGTGCCGTCCTTGCGCCGCCGCTGGGCCTCGTACAGATAGCCGCTCTCGCCGGCCAGCACCCTGGCGACGTTCTCGCTCGGCTCGTCGGTGAGCATCGTCAGCTCGCGCAGGTCACGCCCGATCGCCTCCGCCGCGGTGAACCCGTATAGCTGCTCCGCACCTCGGTTCCAATGGCGCACGCGTCCCTCGAGGTCGATCGAGAGCACGGCGTCTGTCGCGAGCTCGGCCGCGTCGGCCAGCCGCGCGAGCTCGCGCTCGGCGCGCTTTCGCTGGGTCACGTCGCGCCCTGCCGACCACGCTCCCGTGATCTCCCCCGCGCTGTCGCGGATCGGCGCGACGCTGATCTCGAGATCCGCGTGGCCGCCGTCACGCCTCGCGTACCGAGTCTCGAAGCGAGCCCGCTGTCCGGCGAGGGCGACGCCGACGTGCTCCTGAAAGCGCTCGGCTCCCGGCAGGCCCACGGTCGCGATCGGCTGTCCGCAGGCCTCGTCGGCGCGATAGCCATAAAGACGCTCGGCGGCCCGATTCCACGTCTTGATCACGCGATCGAGCGTCACGCTGACGATCGCATCCCCAGAGTGATCGACGACCGCCGCCAACAGCGCACGATCGAACCCAGGCTCCATTCCCTTGAACCTAGGCCCGTCGGCGATTGGCAGCATCCGCCCGGTGCCCGGATCACGCCGCGGACAAAGTACGCACTCGCTGCCCGCGCTAGTGGCCGGCGTGGAAACCCGATCGCGTCGCGCCCGGCGCGGTTGATGAGCTATCGGCGGCAACCCAGTCGTAAGCTTTACCCGCACGAGAGGAGATTAATCTAAGTGCGCAGATCACACAGGTTGGCCGGATGGGCGGGGCCGGCGGCGTGCCGCTGCTGTTCTTCGTGCGCGACCAGGACGGCGACCAGCTGATGATCGTCGAGGGTCATTAGATCCCCAGCGCGCGGCGCAGAAGCGCAATCGCGTCAGCTGCGCCGCGAGCCTGTTCAGCGATCCTCCGATCTATAACGCGCCGCGCACCGACAGCCACGCAAACGCCACGACGAGAACCGCTGGGGTGAAGAGTGCGAGCACGATCATGGTCCAGACGACCGTCACCAGCTCGGTAAAGCTCTCTGTGAAGTGCTTGGTCATTTTGGCTTGAAGTGTTTGGGTACGGCGGTTAATTAGATGATGACGCGTCGGGGCCAGGCGCGGTGTGGGTGGCGTCACAGATGGCGACTGTCATATGCAACTGACTGCTAACAGTCACAATCCCAGCAGCGTGGCCCGGCTCGCGGCATGCCCCCCTGTGCAAGACCGGGCCCGCCCCGGCCCGGCTCGCACATGGCCCCCTAATCCCGGAGCGCCGGGCGCCCCGCTCGGCGCTGACAGGTGCCTACGGACCGGCGGGCTCGAGCGCCGGCGTGCTGATCGCCTCCTCGAGGCCCGCTCCGGTCTCGCTGATCCCGAGCCGCTCGTGCAGGCGGCGCAGGGGAGCGGGTGACCACCAGTTGCGCGCGCCCAGCAGCGCCATCAGCGACGGCACCAGCGCGGTGCGTACGACGAACGCGTCGATCAGGACCGCGGCCGCGGTGCCGACGCCGACCTCCTTGAGGAACACGACCTTGGAGGTCGCAAACGCGCCGATCGCGACCGCGAGCAGGATCGCTGCCTGGGTGACCAGCCGGCCGGTGCGCTCGAGCCCCAACGCGATCGCCTCGCGATCGCCCACGCCGCGGTCGCGGGCTTCCTTGATCCGCGTCAGCAACAGCACGCCGTAGTCGGTCGAGAGCGCGAACACGAGCGCCGCGAGCACGAGGAAGTCGGTCTGCTCGATCCCGCCCTGGCTGGTGTACGCCAGCGGGCCGGTCAGCCGCCCGTCCTGGAAGATGAACACCAGCAGGCCGGTCGCGGCGGCGACCGTCAGCGCGTTCATCACCAGCGCCTTGACCGGCAGCACGACCGAGCCGGTCATCACCCACAGCACGATCAGCGTCAGCACCGCGAGCACGATCAGCGCGAGCGGCACGTGGCTGTCGATCGAGGCCTTCTGGTCGTGAAAGTCAGCGGCCGTGCCGCCGACCAGCACCGGGATCGGCGCCTGGATCGAGCGGATGTCGGCGATCGTCCGCTGCGCCGAGACCGAGATCGGGTCGCCCGACGCGCCGGCCGTCAGCTGCCACACGCCGCCGCCCAGGTAACTCGGCCGGCCGACCGACACGACACCAGGCACCCCGCGCACCTGGCGCGTATAGCTCGCCAGCTCGGCGTCGGCCGACGCCGGCGCCTTCGCCGCGATCGTGATCGTGTTCAGGTTCTGGGCAGGAAAGTCTCGCTTCAGCGTGTCCGACACGACGCGGGCGCTCTGACTGGTCGGCAGCACCGAGGCGTCGATCCCCGACCAGTGCGTGCCGAGCGTCGGCGAAGCGACGACCAGCAGCGCGATCGCGGTAGTCGCCGCGACCAGCGCCGGGCGGCGCATCACCCCGTGCGCGATGCGATACCAGCGGCCCGTGCCCGCCGGCGCGGGCGCGACCTTGCCGACGTGCCCGGCCAGCAGCACCAGCAGCGCCGGCAGCACCAGCAGCGCCGCCGCCGCCGCGACCAGCGCCACGACCACCCCGCCGATCCCCATCGACACCAGGAAGCGTTGCGGGAACAGCGTCAGCGACGCCATCGCCGCCGCGACCGTGATCGCCGAGAACAACACCGTCCGGCCCGCGGTCGCGACCGTCGTCCGGACGGCCTCGGGAACGGGCGTGCCGCGGCCAAGCTCCTCACGGAAGCGCCACACCATCAGCAGGCTGTAGTCGATCGCGAGGCCGAGCCCAAGCCCGATCACGAGATTGAGCGCGAACGACGACAGCGCCAGCACCGAGTTGACCGCCCGCAGCACCACGAACGTGCCGAGCACGCTCGTGGCGCCCACCGCGATTGGCAGCAGCGCCGCCAGCCCGCGGAAGATCAGCACCGCGAGGATCGCCAGCAGCGGAAACGCAATCAGCTCCGCAACCGCCAGGTCAGTGGTTGCCTGCGAGCCGATCTCCTCGCCGGCGACGTCGCCACCGCCGAGTTGCACGTCCGAGCGGCCCGCAAGCGCCGACTTGATCGCCTTGACAACGGTGTTCGGGTCGGGCGCGGTGCGCAGCGTCGCGGCTACCAGCGACTCCGTGCCGTCACGCGAGACCAGTCCCGCTCCATCGCTCTCGGCGGGCGTCATCACCGATGCCACGCCGGGGACCGCGGCGATCGTCCTGGCGACTGATGCGACGGCTGGACTGGAGGGCGGCGCTTTGACCAGCGCGAGCACCCCCGGCGTCGACTCGTTGCCGGTTGTTTTTTGGATCAGGCTCTCCGCCCGCGCCGACTGAGACGATGAGTCTTGAAAGCTGTTGCGTGCATTCAGCAGGCCCGCGGCCGGGCCGCCCAGCACCCCGGCGACGACCAAGAAGATCAGCGCGATGACGCCGACGCGCCGGGGGTGACGCAACGCAAGATTCGCAAGCGAAGAGAACATTCGCTCCTACCTTCCCGAGGTTGATGACCGTGGTCAATGTACGCCGTAAATGGACACCTGTCAAGTGATCCGTCAGGATCTTCTTCAATGAGGGATTCGAAAATCATTCAAACCACGCGCCGCCCCAACCCGGCGCGGCCAAGGCAAGCGACTCCGCGCGGGTCTGATCGACGCGGCGATCGAGCTGTTGGCGGGCCTCCAAGACGACGATGCACTCTCGGTGCGGGCGGTGACCGCCCGCGCAGGCGTCTCCCCGACCGCGCTGTACCTGCACTTCGACGACAAGGAGCAGCTGCTCGCCGCGGTCAAGCAGCGCTGCGTCGGCGAGCTTCGAGGCTACGTAGTGGACGCCGTCGCATCGCCCGGCGCAGCCCCGCGGATGATGGCCGTGGCG
>JBEKRJ010000275.1:0-6489 GCA_049518835.1 Solirubrobacteraceae bacterium | reverse complement strand
CCCAGCCCACACGTACCCCTGCCAACGCTTCACTGCCGTCCTCACGAACGCCAGCGCATGACTCAGGGCCACCGTGGGTCGCTACTCCTTCCGATGTAGAGAACTCTCATCTCCTATCTCCACGCCGGTTTATCCCGGCGCTCCAAACGCTCCTCCATAAGAGGCTTAGCTGCGGACCTCGGGGAGGTCGCCGTACCAGTAGGCAGCGGTCACGCCTCCGTCCATCAGGATGTCGCTGCCGGTGATGAACCCGCCGTCTGGGCCCATGAGCGGGGGCCGACGGTGCCGACTTCGTCGGGGATGCCGGCTCGGCCCACGGGGGATGACTTGATCATGCGCCGGTACCCCTCGCCTCGTGGGCCGGTGAGCTCGTCTTTGGCCAGTGGGGTGATGACGATGCCGGGGCTGATCGTGTTGAGCCGGGCGCCGCGTTTGCCCCAGCGAACGGCCTGGGCCATGACGCGCAGTGAGTTGCCGCGCTTGGCGATTTGGTAGGCGTGAAGCGAATCGGTCACCTGGTCGGGTTGTAGGAAGGGAAGTTCGAGCAGTTCCTCGACGGGGGTTGTGGCCAGCGCGTTGTTCTGCTCGACGGGGAGCGCGGGAAGGCGATTCCCGGACTGAGAGGCGATCACAACGCCCGCGCCACCGGAGGCGATGGTGCTGCCGAACTCCTCGAGGACCAGCGCAGTCCCGTACAGGTCAACCTTGAGGATCGTCGACGGCGACGCCTGGGACGGGGAGACGCCGGCCGCGTGGATCAGTCCCGTGACCTCCCCCAGGCTGGTGGCCGTCTCGACGAGGGCATGGACTGCATCGCGGGAGGACGCGTCGACGGTCGCGACGCTCACCTCGTACCCGGCGTTCCCCAGCACCTGCGCCGCGGCGTTGGCGTTCTCCTCACGCAGGTCGGCCAGCAGCACGTGCTTGCCGACGCCGACTCGCCGCGCGATGGCCTGGCCGATCAACCCGGGTCCGATGACTACGATCACGTTGCTCATGACGGGTCCTCCTGTGGGGACGGTGGGGTCTGGTATTCCTCGTCGGTGACGTGCTCGCCCAGGTGACCGGACTGCCGTTCTCGTCGTGCGTGATCATGTCCTGCTTGGGGGGCGGTGGTCCGAAAGCGTGGCTCATACCCATGCACCCGAGGCCAATCGCCGAGACCTCGAAGTTCGTTCCGAGCGTTCGCTTCTGCATCAGTCTGTCTCCTTGGTCTGGTCGTGCTGGTGCGGTGCCAGCCTCAGCGTGGTGGCACGAGCCTCCGGGCTGGTGATCCACCGCAACGTGTCCTCCGAGTAGCGGGCGTGCTTGCGGCGGTACTCCGCGTCGCTCTGGTCATCGAGGCCGTGGTCGGCCTCGATCAGCTCGACGTCGCGAGTGAGGCCGCCAGCGGCGATCTCGGCTCGGTGGCGGTTCTGCGCGCCGCTGTACCAGCCGGCCTCCGGGCCGCCTACCGACCGGACATAGAGCTCGCCGCCATGGCGAACCATCCAGATCGTCACCGGGCCCCGAACGCTGCCGTCCCGGCGTCGGGTGGCGATCTCCATCTCATCCGGCTCCGCGAGGATCGCGAGGTCCGCCGGCTTCCATGGGCTCATCGATGGCTCCTCGGAAATGGTTTGGCGAACGACGACGTGGTCCAGACTCAGACCGTCCCGACGTGCAGCAGCGACTTGATCGCGCGCCGCTCGTCCATCGCCGCATACGCCTCGCCGACCCCATCGAGGTCGGTGGTGAAGTCGAACACGCGGCCGGGGTTGATCCGCCCCTCGAGCACGTCGGGCAGCAGCTCCGGGATGTAGGCGCGCACCGGCGCGGAGCCTCCGCGGACGCCGACGTTGCGGAAGAACATGTCCCCGATCGGCAGCTCGACCCCGTGTGGGACGCCGACGTAGCCGACCATCGAGCCGGGGCGTGCGATCGAGATCGCGGTCCGCATCGCCTGGGCTGTGCCCACGCACTCCATCACGGCGTCGGCACCGACCCCGCGCGTGAGCTGCTTTACGGCCTCGATCGCCTCCTCACCGCGGCCCTCGACGATGTCGGTGGCGCCGAACTCGCGAGCGAGCTCCTGCCGCACCGGGTTGCGGCTCAGGACGATCATCCGCTCGGCACCGATGCGGGCTGCGGCTAGCACGCCGGACAGTCCGACCGCCCCGTCGCCCACCACGGCGACTACTCCCCCCGCCGTCACGTCCGCGCATGCCGCCGCGTGGTGACCGGTGGCGAGCACGTCGGAGAGGGTCAGCAGCGACGTCATCATCTCGTCGGAGTGCCCAGAGCCCGGCACCGGAACCAGGGTCCCGTCAGCGAGCGGGACGCGGACGCCTTCGCCCTGCCCACCGTCGCCGTTTGAGGGATAGAACCCGCCGGCCGAGCACGCGCTTGTGATGCCATGCCGACAGTGAGGGCAGGTGCCGTCGCTGAACGCGAACGGCGAGATCACGAAGTCGCCCCGCTTGATGTTGCGGACCTCGGCGCCGGCGTCCTCGACGACGCCGATGAACTCGTGGCCGATCGGCCCCGGCTCGAACGGCGAATCGCCGCGGTAGTACCACAGGTCCGACCCGCACACGCAGGACAGAACGACGCGCACGATCGCGTCGGTCGGCTTCTGGATCACGGGGTCGGGCCGGTCTGTCACCGTGATGGAGCCTGGTTCGTTGAAAACAGCGGCGCGCATCTACGCCTCCTCGCTTGATCGGGTCTCACTCATCAGTTCCCCACGAAAGCACCGCCAGACCCTGCGCCGCGAGGAGGTCGCGTCGCTCGCCGGCGTCGGCGTCGGCGTCGAGTCCTACAAACGTCTGGAGCGCGGCAACGCCGCGGGAGTTTCCGACAGCGTGCTCGAGGCGCTCGCGCAGGCGCTGCAACTCGACGACGCCGAGCGCGCGCACCTGTTCGACCCCGCCCGCGCCGCCAACCCCGTCGCCCTCAAGCGCCGCAGAGCGGCGCAGCAACGCGTGCGCCCCGTGGTTCTACGGATCCTGCCGCCGACGACTACTACATGATTGGGCGCACCGCTCGGGACCTCGTCGCCCGCCTACGCGCCGAAGCCGGCCGCAACCCTTATGACCGCGCGCTGTCGGACCTCGTCGCCGACGCGGAGGGCCAGCGCCTCGCCGATCCGCAGCCCGCTGCCGATCAGAGTCTACGCCAGCGGCCGGTAGACGGTGGCGCGCTGTCGAGATAAGCGAGGGACCTCATCGAGCCGCAGGAACTCGCGCTCGATGTGCGGCGGATGCAGTCGCTCCACCCGGAGCGCAGGAGTGGCGACGATCAGCTCGTCCTCGAGGGCATCGTTCAGGCACACCACGTGCGTCACGAGCTTGTTGTTCACCGTCTTCGCCGCGCGCTCGCCGGCCTCGACGGCTTCGGCCTGGTCGGCGACGAAGGCGGACATCCTCTACCGACAGCTCGCCGAGTGACCGGCAGCCGAATGCGGGCAGCAGTCGCTTGCGACCGCTGATCTCATAGCCGCTCCACCTGCCTGTACCCACAGTGGGCGGCGCGATGGTGGGTACGAATGAGGCTATTTGCCCCGTGGCAACAGTAGCCACGGTCCCGGCGGAAACCGCCGGGACCGTTCCACCACAAAAAAGCCCCTACTTGCGAGGCTTTTCCCAGTGCGCCCGAGAGGACTCGAACCTCCACGGACCATCGGTCCACAAGGCCCTCAACCTTGCGCGTCTACCAATTCCGCCACAGGCGCGTGGGCGGGCAGTATAGCCCCGGCAACAGCTTGCGATCGCGGCTGACCGGGTCGACGCGACCAACCGCACGCGCAGCCGTTGTGTCCGTCCTGAACCCGCGCTACATTTCCGAACATGTGTTCGACGCGGGCCACACCGCGCTAAAGCGAACGAGGAGTGGACGGATGGACCTGACCAAGCGCCAGCAGGAGATATTCGACTTCATCAAGCGCTACTCAGCCAAATACGGCTATCCGCCGACGGTGCGCGACATCGGCAAGGCGGTTGGACTGGCGTCGTCGTCGACCGTCCACGCGCACCTCGCAAATCTCGAGCGGATCGGACTGCTGCGTCGCGATCCGTCCAAGCCGCGGGCGATCGAATTGTTCGACCGCGCTGCTGCCGGCGTGCGCGGCTTCGTGCGGCCCGGCCTCCCGCTCGTCGGGCAAGTGGCGGCGGGCGAGCCGGTGCTCGCCGAGGAGAACATCGAGGACTATGTGCAGACGCCCTCCTTCGCCGGCGGCGACGAGGGCGAGTATCTGCTCCGCGTCCGGGGCGAGTCGATGAAGGGGATCGGGATTCTCGAAGGTGATCTGGTCGTCGTCAGGCCGCAGGACACCGCCACCGACGGCGATATCGTGGTCGCGCTCGTCGGCGAGGAGGCGACGGTCAAGCGCTTCTTCCAGGAGCCCGATCACATCAGGCTGCAGCCAGAGAACGAGTCGATGGAGCCGATCCGTAGCCGGGACGTGCGCGTGCTCGGGAAGGTCGTCGGCCTGATGCGGAGCATGAGCTGAGGACAGGCCGATGACGACGCTGACCTTGACGCCGCCATCTCTGTTCGACGACGTGGGTGGTGAGCCGACGCTGGACGAGCTGCTCGCCGGCGTATGGGAGGGGCTCACCGCCCACGGGGTTGTCCCGTGTCCGGTCTGCGGCGCCGAGATGGAGCCCGAGTACGGCGCCCATGCGTTGCCGATCGGTGGCCGCTGTCGCGGGTGCGGATCGGCGCTTTCCTAGCGGCGGCGCCGGCGAGCGCACCGATGCTTTCCTGGCCGCCGTGCCGGCGAGCGGGCCGGCGCTTGCTAGCCACCGCGCCGGCGCTATGCTCGTCCGCGCAGGCTGAGCAGTCGCGGAGGAACCAAGCCTTCGAGGAAAGTCCGGACATCACAGGGCAGGGTGGTCGATAACGCCGACCCGGGGAAACTCGCGGGAAAGTGCCACAGAAAAGACACCGCCTAAGCCTGGGGCTTCTGCAGAGTCCCAGGCCGGCAAGGGTGAAATGGTGCGGTAAGAGCGCACCAGCGTCGCGGCGACGCGGCGGCTCGGTAAACCCCACTCGATGCTAGGCCAAGCAGGACCGTTCGTAGGTTGCCCGCCAAGGTCCGGGTAGGCCGCACAGATGGATGGCTGCTGACGGTGCCCGTCGCGCGTCGCGCGCGGGACCTGAACAGAATCCGGCTTATAAGCCTGCTACCGGAAAGGCCCCGCGCGCGGGGCTTTTCCCATCTTGGGCGGGGGATCCGTGATCGCGTCCGGCAAAAGTCCGTATTTCGCCGCGGCGCGCACCGTGCCGTATCCGGTTGGCAGAAGCTCACGCGCGTTCTACGTTACTTTGGTGACCACCAACTGCGCGATGCCCACGGTCGACGCGTCCTCGCTGATTGCGTTGGGCCAGGAGCATGGCCGCCTGACCGAGTCGGACATCGACGCTGTCGTGGGACGCCTCGAGCTCGACGACGACGACGTCGAAGAGCTGCGCGACCGGATCGCCGGCGCCGGGATCGAGGTCAGCGACGACTGCGGCAAGAGCAACGTCCCGACCACGTCGTACAGCAACACCGACCTCGACGGCTACACGGTCGACGCGATGACTCAGTTCCTGTCGGGCATCACGCGCTACAGGCTGCTCACGGGTCCCGAGGAGCTCGAGCTCGCAAAGCGGATCGAGCAGGGCGATCTAGACGCCAAGGAGAAGCTGATCACGCACAACCTCAGGCTGGTCGTGTCGATCGCCAAGCGCTACCAGGTCAGCTCGAACATGACGCTGCTCGATCTCGTGCAGGAAGGGACGCTCGGCTTGATCCGCGCGGCGGAGAAGTTCGATTGGCGCCGCGGGTTCAAGTTCTCCACTTACGCGACGCTATGGATCCGGCAGGCGATCCAGCGCGGGCTCGCCGATAGGGCTCGGGTGATCCGGCTGCCGGTCGCGATCGAGCAGGTCGAGCGCAAGGTTGCGGCCGCCCAGCGCCGGCTGACCTCGGAGCTCGGCCGCGATCCCACCCCCGACGAACTCGCCGCGGCAACCGGGCTGGACGTCTCACGCGTTAGGGCGCTTGGTGACGCGCCGCGCGTCGTCACCAGCCTCGACCGCGCGATCGGCGATGACGACGAGACGACGCTCGGCGCGATGCTGGCAGACGGTCGTGATCTCGGCGAGGAGGTTCACGTCAGTCTCGAGCGCGAACAGGTGCGTCAGGCGGTCGCGGCGATGGCAGAGCCCGAGCGGGCCGTGATCCGCCTCCGCTACGGCCTCGACGGCGATGAGCCACTCGCATATGCCGCGATCGGCCGCCGCCTGCGACTCAATGCGTCCAGCGTCCGGCAGCTCGAGAAGCGTGCGCTGCGCCAGTTGGCGTTGCGTCGCGAGCTGCAGGCGCTACACGCTGCGCACGCTGCGTAGGGCGTCCGCGCCGTTGGCGGCGCCGTGGAGGCACCGCGCGAGCGGCGTGGTGAGTGCTCGCGCCGTTGGCGGCGCGAGTTCAGGAGGCGCCGCGCGAGCGACCGTAGGGTGTCT
>JBEKRJ010000274.1:0-6540 GCA_049518835.1 Solirubrobacteraceae bacterium | reverse complement strand
CGACCCCGCCGGCTCGATCCCGAATGTGCGGATCCTGACCCGCGACGACAGCGTCTCGGCGCCCGGTGGCGCCGATGCGCTGGTGAACTACTTCCACGTCTACATCGTCAACCCGAGCAAGCCGGGCGAGACGGTCAACCTGCCCGCCGCCCAGGACTTCGTCAACTTCCTCACCTCGCCGGCGCTCCAGGCGCAGCTGAAGACATACCTGCCGACCGCCGATCCGGCCGGTCCGCCGTTCATCGCCGACGCGTCGCCGATCATCACCGAGTCCGGGATCCAGAGCCACTACAAGGCGGGCAAGCCGGTGACGGTGACGGGCACCGTGACCAATGCCGAACCCGGCTATCCGGCGCTGGTCGGCAAGACCGTCAGCGTCGATCAGATCGTGGCCGGCCTGCCGGTGGCGGTCGCCAGCGGCACGACTACCGCCGACGGGGCCTACACGATCAGGTTCTCGCCCCCCGCGACCGGCTCATACGAGGTCTCGACGGGACAGATCTCCCAGATCGAGAACGCGACCCTGAGCCCGCCGTACGGCGACCTGCTGTCGCCGGGCGCGACGGCAGCGGTCTCGACCACGGTGCAGAGCGAGATCACGAAGCTGGCCGCCAGGTCGCTCGGCGCCAGGGCGCTCGTGACCGGCTCGGTCGCCCCGGGCAGCGATCACGTCGCCGGCGTGCTGACCGTGCTCGCTCGCGCGGCCAAGAGCAAGCGCTTCAAGGCGGTCGCGACCGATCGGCTCGGCTCGAGCGACGGCAACTTCGCGGTTGCCGTGCCACTCGCCGCGGGCGGCTGGCAGATCGAGGTCAGGTTCAAGGATCCAAAGCAGGTCCTCGGCGTTACCTCCCACGCCGTCAAGGTGACGGTCGCCGCGGCGCCGGGGGCGAGCGCCGGGCTGCGCTCGCTGAAGGTCAAAAACGGGTCGCTGAAGCTGTCGGGGACGGTCAAGCCGGCGGCGCCGGCAGGCGGCGCGACCGTCGAGCTGCTGGCGCTGAAGACGACCGCCGGTGCGCCGGCGAGCTTTGACGTCGCCGCCAGGGTGAAGCTCGCCGCCGGCAAGTCGGCGTTCAAGTTGTCGGCGAGGTTGGCGCGTGGCGCGCGCTGGGTGCTGGCGCTCGAATATGTCCGCAGCGGGCAGCCACCGGGGTTCTCGAAGCTACGCGTGGTCGACGTGAAGTGAGCGGCCGGCTCGCGCTGACACTCGGGCTGTGGGCCGTCGCGGGCGCGGCCGTCGCGGGCGCGCTCGCGGCGCCCGCCGCGGGAGCGGATCCGCTCGTGGCCGCGACGGTCTACAGCTCGAGTGGCGTGAGCACGGATTCGGTCTCGCTGGCGGCGCTGCAGGCCAACCCGCAGTGCCCGCAGTACGGTCAACCGACGATGCCCGAGCTCGGGCGTCAGGGTCCCGTGACTGTGTCGCTGGCGCCGAGCGGACCGCAAACCGGGACCTGGGCGCTGGCGACGATCCTCGGCTGCCTGCAGACCCCGATCGCGCTCGCCGCGGTCACGGGGGCGACCGTGATCAACGCCGACGGGTCGCCGCAGATCGCCCCCGCCTCGCAGCTCACCCCTGCGGACCTGGCGACACCGAGCGACTTCGCCGACTCGACCCAGTCGCCCGTGGTGCAAGCCGACGGGTCTGTCAACCAGTACGACCGGCCGTCGCGGGGGAGCTCGAACGGCGAGCCGGACGAAGACTTCGACGACGAGGTGCAGGAGTCGCAGGACGGGCAGCCGCTGCCGATCGCGATCGACGTGTTCGAGGGTCCGCTGTTGAGCGTGACCGCGAGCGCGTCGCCGACGACCGTCGCGGCCGGCAGCGCGGTGAGCTTCACGGCGACCGTCTCGCCGCCCGGCCAGGGCGGCCTGGCCTATAGCTGGGAGTTCGGCGGCGGCGCGGCGAGCTCGACCGCGCCCGCGCCGCTGGCCACGTTCGCGGCAGCGGGCACCTACGAGGTCACGGTCGAGGTCACCGACGAAGCCGGCGGCGGTGGCGGCGCGACGATCCCGATCACGGTCGGAACGCCCGCGCCGAGCGTCTCGGGGTCTCAGCCCGTTAGCGGGACTGGCACATCGACCGGGTCCCACCCGGCGACCGGGCCGCGACGAAGCCGCGGCACCAAGCCCGGCGCGGCCCCCGGCAAGCGCACGGCGACCGTGGGCAAACGCCGCGCGAAGACCGCCGGTCCCGGCAACGGGACCCGCACCGCGCACTCGTCGCCTTCCTCGTCGAGCCAATCGACGACGACCACCGTGCCCGCGGCGCCGAGCGCTTCGAGCGCCGCCACGGGTCCGACGGCGGCCAGCCGGTCGAGCAAGCCGGCGCCGGCGAGCAAGCCGGCGCCGTCGGAGAAGCGCAGGACGCTTGCGCCGACTGCCACGTCGGCGCCCGGTGTCGGTGCACCCAGCGGCGCACCATTGCCTCAGCGGGCCGCAGCGTCGACTAACGCCGGCCCGCCCTTGGTAGCCGGGCGTCTGATCAGCGACGTGAGGCCGCTGCCGCCCGGCACGAGTCCGCTCGTCCAGATCGCGTCGGCGTCGCTGGCGGCGGCGCCGGCGGCCCGGCGCGCGGTCCGTGCGTCGTCGCTGCTCGCGCTCGGCGCCGGACTGGCGGTCGTCGGCCTGCTGGCGCTCGGCGCCGGCCGCGAGCTGCGCGGCCGCTCCGGCCGGCGGGCGCAGCGCCTGCACAGCTGAGATCCTCACGTCGTGGCTGCAATCGCTGCGCTCACCACGCACGACATCGACGAAGCGATCTTCCATGTCGCGAGCGCGCTGCAGGTGCCTGTGCTGCTGCTCGCGTTGCTGGCGCTGGCGGTTGTGATCGTCGAGCTCGGGAGCTTCGCGATCGAGCTGCGCGGCCGACGACGGCGGCGGTTTGCGACGTTGCAGCTCGGCGCGCAGCGCGCACGCCAGGCGCTGTTGGAGAATGATCGTGCCGGTGCCGCGGAGGCCGTGAGCGGGATCGCGCATAGCGCCGCGATGGCCGCGACGGTCGCGTTCATCCTCGAGCACGCGCGCGCCGATGCGGGTGACCATCAGCTCAACAAGGCGCTGGCCGACTTCGACTTCGATGCCCAGCGCCGGCTCGGGCGCACGCGCGTGCTGGTCCGCGCCGGCCCCGCGCTCGGCTTGATGGGCACGCTGATCCCGCTCTCGCCGGCGCTCACCGGGCTCGCGAGCGGCAACACGGCGACGCTCACGCAGGATCTGCGGGTCGCATTCAGCGTCACCGTCGTCGGGCTGATGGTTGGCGCGGTCGCGTTTGCGCTGTCGCTGTCGCGCGATCGCATGTACGGCCAGGACCTGTCCGACCTCCAATACCTTGCAGCGGTGATCAGCGATCCGAGACCGACGGCAGGCGCGGCGTGATCTCCGTCACGCCGCACGCTCGCAGCCGCGAGGACCGCGCCGGCGATCCGCTCGACGGGCTCGTCAACCTGTTCGACCTCGGGATCGTGCTGTCGGTTGCATTCCTGCTCGCGGCGCTGTCGTCGCTGCACCTCGGCGCCTCGATCACCAATCACGGCCTGCGCGCGCCGGGCGCCAACAACGTCTACATCGAGCCGGGCCAGGCGGTCGCGCCGCTGCCCAAGCCGGGTTCGCGCACGATCGGGCGCGGCACCGAGGCGGGCGTCGTCTACCGGCTCGCGAATGGACAGCTCGTGTACGTGCAGAACGCCTCGCAACCGAAGCAGCGCTGAGTTGGGGTACGTGTGGGAGCAGGTGCGCGGCGCGATCCCGCTGATCGTGCACGGCGATCCCTACATCCTCAACCTGCTGTGGGTGACGATCCGCGTCGCTGCGGTCTCGACCTCGGCGGCGGTCGTGGTCGGCTTGCCGATCGGGACGGCGCTCGGCCTCGGCCGGTTCCGCGGCGTCCGCGCGCTGCAGATCCTCGCCAACGCGAGCCTCGCGCTGCCGCCGGTCGTCGTCGGGATCGGCGTGCTGCTGCTGACGCTGCCCCAGGGCGCGCTGGGGTCGCTGCGGATCGAGTTCACGCTGCGCGCGGTGTACATCGCGCAGGCGATCCTGGCGCTGCCGTACATCGTCGCGCTGACGCCCGCGGCGATCCGGGGGCTCGCACCAGGGCTGCTGGCGCAGGCGCGCGCGCTCGGCGCCGGCCGGCTCCAGCTCGCCGCGCTCGCGCTGCGCGAGGCGAAGATCGGCGTGATCGCCGCGATCATCGCGGCGCTCGGCGCGACGATCTCGGAGGTCGGGGCGGTCGTGATCGTGGGCGGCAACTTCCAGGGCCACGACGAGACGCTCGCGAGCGCGCTGCTCGAGCAGTTCAACTACACCGGGCGCCAGCCGTACTCGGCCGCGATCGCGATCGTGCTGCTGGCGTTGATCGCCGCCGTGATCGGAGCGCTGACCGTCGTCCAGCAGCGCACGGGCGCGATCCAACTGCGGTTCCGAACCGGGTGACCGGGTGCGGCTGATCTGGGAGGAGCTGCGCGACGCCGTGCCGATGATCGTCCACGGCAACCCGTATCTGCTCAGGATCATCTGGTTCACGCTGCAGGTGGCGGCCGTCGCGACCGGACTGGCGACGGCGATTGGGTTGCCGCTCGGGCTTGCGCTCGGGCTCGGCCGCTTCCGCGGCCGGGGAGCGCTGAGGATGCTGGCCAACGCGAGCGTCGCGCTGCCGCCGGTGCTCGTCGGCGTCGTGTTGTTCCTGCTGTCCGAGCCGCAGGCGCCGCTGGGCTCGCTGCACCTGATCTGGACTCGGCGCGCGGTGTTCGTCGCGCAGACGATCCTCGCGCTCCCGTACGTCGTCGCGCTGACCGCGGCCGCCGTGCAGGGACTGCCGCCGGGGCTGCTCGCGCAGGCGCGGGCGCTGGGCGCCGGTCGCCTGCACCTGTGCTCGCTGGCGCTGCGCGAGGCGCGGATCGGCGTGATCGCGGCCGTAATCGCGGCCCTTGGGACGACGCTGTCGGAGGTTGCCGCGGTCGCGATCTTCGGCGGCAACATCTACGGCTATGACCAGACGCTCGCGAGCGCGACCCTGTACGAGGTCAACGGTGGCTACTACGCCGACGCGGTCGCGGTCGCGATCGTGCTGATCGCCTTGATCCTCGTGCTGATCGGCGGGCTGGGGGTGCTCCAGCACGACGGCGACGGGCTGCGGCTGCGGTTCCGGTCGCCGGCGTGAGCGACGCGGCAGCGCAGGACCGCGTGCTGCTGTGCTGCGAGCACCTGAGCGTGCGACGCGGCCGGCGCGAGGTCGTGCGAGACGTCACCGCGCAGCTACGCAGCGGTGAGATCGTCGCGCTGCTCGGCCCTAACGGCGCCGGCAAGAGCACACTGCTCGACGCTCTCGCCGGCGCGGTGGCGCCCGCGCGGGGGCGGATCGAGCGCCATGGGCGGGTGGCGATCGCGCTGCAGTCGCCGGACCTCGCGCGCCGCACAGTGCTCGCCAACGTGATCCTCGCGCTCGCGTGGTGGGGCGTGCCGCGGGCGCAGCGCGTCGCCCGCGCCCGTGAGGCGCTGCGGGCGATCGGCGCCGAGCAGCTCGCTCAGCGCCGGGCTGGGGACCTGTCCGGCGGCGAGCGCCGCCGCGTCCACCTCGCGCGGGCGATCGCCGTCGCCCCCGACGTGCTGATGCTCGACGAGCCGTTCGCCGGGCTCGATGCGGAGGTCCGCGCGACGCTGCTGCAGGACACCATGTCGGCGCTGCGCTCCGACACGCGGGCGACGCTCGTGGTGGTTCATGACCGGGCCGAGGCATGGGCGCTCGCCGACCGCCTGCTGATTCTGATCGCCGGCGAGCTGGTCGCGGCCGGGCCGCCTCGTACGCTGCTCGAGCGTCCACCGAGCCCGGTCGTCGCGCGCTTTCTCGGCTACGACGGCGCGCTGGGGGACAGCGAGGGCATGCTGCTCACGCGGCCGGCGCACGTGATCCTCGATCCCGACGGCCCGCTCGAGGCCCGCGTCACGCACGCGGTCGCGCTCGAGGACGGCGCCCGGCTCGTGCTCGAGCTCGAGCACGGGCGGCTGTACACGGTTGCGCCGCTGCCGGCCCCGATCGCCGGCGACGCGGTCCGCGTCCGGATCGACGGCGGCGTCCGCTTTCCGGGCGACCAAAGCGCCGGCGCCCGCTCCTCACGATGACCGAGCCGACGTCACGTCGGCTGCCGGCACGTCATCATCTGCCCATGTCAAGCGACCACAGCCGACCCGTCCGCCACCGCGTCGTGATCATCGGCGGCGGCTTCGGCGGCATCCGCGCCGCGCAATCGCTGGAACACGCGTCGGTCGACATCACGCTGATCGACCGCACCAACCACCACCTGTTTCAGCCCCTCCTCTACCAGGTGGCTACGGGTGTGCTGTCCGCCGGACAGATCGCGCCCGCTCTGCGCAGCATGTTTCGCGGCCAGCAGAACGTGGAGGTCGTGCTCGGGACGGTCGAGGCGATCGACCTCGAGCGCCGGACGGTGCGTGTCGCCGGCGAGCGGCAGAGCGACCTGCCCTACGACACGCTGATCGTCGCCGCCGGCGCGACGCACTCGTATTTCGGCCACGACGACTGGGCCGAGG
>JBEKRJ010000273.1:0-6578 GCA_049518835.1 Solirubrobacteraceae bacterium | reverse complement strand
ACCCGCTGCTGCTGGCCGCCGGACAGCTGCAGCGGATAGGCGTTGAGCTTGTCGCCGAGCCCGACGCGGATCAGCATCTCGGTCCCGCGCCGGCGCGCCTGCTCGCGCGCCGCCTTGCGCACCCGCATCGGCGCAAGCGTCACGTTGTCGAGTGCGGTCATGTGCGGGAACAGGTTGAAGTGCTGGAACACCATCCCGATCTCGGCGCGCTTGCTGGCGACGACGCGCTCGTGCAGCTCGTGCAGCTTGTCGCCGTGCTCGCGGTAGCCGACCAGCTCGCCGTCGACGTACAGCCGCCCCGAGTTGATCTTCTCGAGGTGGTTGATGCAGCGCAGCAGCGTCGACTTGCCCGATCCCGAGGGGCCGAGCAGGCACATCACCTCGCCGGTCTGAACCTCGAGGTCGATCCCCTTGAGAACCTCGAGGCGCCCGAAGCGCTTGTGCACCGCCTGCGCCCGGACCATCAGCCCGCTCACTGCGCGCCGCCGCCCCCGAGGCCGAGCCAACGACCCCGCATCGTCGCCTGCTGCGCGCGCGAGAACCCACGCCCGAACCGTCGCTCGATGAAGTACTGGCCGACGTACAACACGCTCGTCAGGACCACGTACCAGATGCTCGCGACGATCAGCAGCGGGATCGGCCGGAAGTTGACATCCGAGATCTCCTGCGTCGCGTACAGCAGCTCGGCATACGCCGTCACGCTGATCAGCGACGTGTTCTTGAGCATCGAGATCGTCTCGTTGCCGGTCGGCGGAATGATCACGCGCATCGCCTGCGGCAGCACGATCAGCCGCATCGTCTGCAGCCGGCTCATCCCGAGCGACTGCGCGGCCTCCGTCTGCCCCTCGGGCACGGAGATGAAGCCGGCGCGCACGATCTCGGCCATGTACGCCCCTTCGTTGAGGCTCAGCGCGAGCAGGGCGGCCAGGAACGGCGTGATGATGCTGTTCGCATTCCCGTGGATCAGCGCCGGCCCGAACGGGATCCCGAGCGAGATCTTCGGGAACAGGTCCGAGATGTCATACCAGAACAGGATCTGGACCAGCAGCGGCGTGCCGCGAAAGAACCAGATGTACAGCCAGCTCGCGCCCGACACGATCGGGTTGGGCGACAGGCGCATCACCGCGAGCCCGACCCCGAGCAGGATCCCGATCACCATCGACGCGATCGTCAGCTCGATCGTCACGAGCAGCCCGTGCAGCACCCGCGAGTCGAACAGGTAGTGCCGGACGACCCCCCAGTAGAAGTTCTTGTCGGTCGCGATCGAGCGGACGATCGAGGCGGCGATCACCAGCACGATCGCCGCCGCGAGCCAGCGACCGGGGCGCCGAACGGGGACGGCCTTGATCTCCTCGGGCCGTCCCGTCCGTTGGTCTGGCAGCTCTGAGGCGCTCACCTCGGAGCCCTAGTCTGACGGCTACGAAGTCGCGCCGTTGATCTTGACTTCCGACGCGGGGATCGCGCCGCTCTGGATCCCCCACTTGTCGAGGATCGATATGTAGCTGCCGTTGGCGATCAGCGCCTTGAGCGCCGCCAGCACCGCGCTGGTGAGGCCGAGGTTCTTCGGGATCGCGAGCCCGTAGGGCGCCGTGCCGTACGTCGTCCCGACGAGCTTGAACGCGCCGGCCGACTGCTTGACCTGGTAGGCGGCGACCGGCGAGTCGGCCATCGACAGCTGCGCGCGCCCGCTCGACAGCGCGAGGTTGGCGGCCGTCTGGGTCGGGAACACGAGCACGCTCACCTTCGGCTTGCCTGCCTTGGTGCACTTCCCGCTCTGGCCCTGGGCGTCTGATTCCTCGGTCGTGCCGCTCTCGACCGAGACCGTCTTGCCGCACAGGTCGGCCAGCCCGGTGACCGACGTCCCGCCCGAGGACTTGGTGAAGAACGACGTCCCGGCCTCGAAGTAGTCGACGAAGTCGACCACCTGCTCGCGCGCCTTGGTGTCGGTGAACGACGACGCGCCGATGTCGTACTTGCCCGACTGCAGGCCGGGGATGATCGTGTCGAAGGTCGCGTTGACGATCTCGACCTTCAACCCCATCTCCGCGCCGAGCGCCTTGCTCAGGTCGGCGTCCATCCCCACGACCGTGTGGCCGTCAGAGCCGACGAACTCGTTCGGCGCATAGCTCGCATCGGCGGCCACCGTCAGCGTGCCCTTGCTCTTGACCGCGGCCGGCACGAGCGCCGCGACGGACGAGCGCGGGGCGCTCGGAGTGGCCGAGCCGGTCGAGCTCGTCGCCCCCCCGCTCGACGAGGACGACGACGAGGACGAGCTCTTGCTCGAGCCGCAGCCCGCGAGCGCGACCAACGCCGCGATCACCGCCAACGACGACGACAGATTCCATTTGTGCATCCCAGAAGCTCCTTTCCCGAAGATGCGCCAGCATACGAGAGACACGGACCGGATTCCCGATCCGCTAACGGCTCGTCAACACAGGCTAGCCTTCGCTGCATGCGTGTGCGGGTGCTGCTGTTCGCCGGCCTGCGCGAGCGCGCCGGCGCCGACGAGCTCGAGCTCGAGCTCGAGGATGGCGCGCTCGTCGACGACGCGCTCGCGCGGATGCAGGGCCTGACGGCCGGCGTCCCGGTCGTGATGGCGGTCAACCAGCGCTACGCCGACGGCCGCGCGCCGCTGCACGCCGGCGACGAGCTGGCGCTGATCCCGCCGGTTTCGGGGGGATCGCAGACCGCCGCGATCCACGCCCGCGTGAGCGCCGAGCCGCTGTCGCTCGACCGGCTGCTGGCGCTCGTGCGCGACCCCCGCGCCGGCGCCGTCGTGACCTTCACCGGCGTGACCCGCGATGTCGAGCAGCTGCACTACGAGGCCTACGAGCCGATGGCCCAGCGCCAGCTCGCCGAGATCGTCGCCGCGGCGATCGACCGCCACGGCCTGTGCGCCGCCGCCGCCGAGCACCGGATCGGGACCGTGCCGCTGTCGCATCCGTCGGTGGCGGTGGCCGTGTCGGCGCGCCACCGCGCGCAGGCGTTCGCCGGCGCCCGCGAGATCATCGACGCGATCAAGGCCCAGGCGCCGATCTGGAAGCAGGAGGAGGGCGAGTGGGTGCAGGGAGCGACGCCAACGGCGCCGCGCACCCCCGAGCGCTGAGGTCGCTGCCGGCGGTCCACGAGCTCGCCGCGCGCCTGCAAGCCCCGCACGCGCTGGCGGTGCAGGCCGCCCGCCGCGCGATCGACGAACGGCGACGAACGTTGCAGGCCGGCGGCCCGACACCGGACGGCGCCGAGCTCGAGGCCCGCGCGCGCCACCACCTGAGCGCGCTGGCGCAGCCGTCGCTGCGCCGCGCGCTCAACGCCACCGGCGTGATCGTCCACACCAACCTCGGCCGCGCGCCGCTGCCGGCGAGCGCGCGCGAGGCGGTCGCCCGCGCCGCCGAGGGCTACTGCAACCTCGAGCTCGACCTCCAGACCGGCGAGCGCGGCTCCCGGCACGCGCACGTCGAGGCGATCCTGTGCGAGCTGACCGGCGCGCAGGCCGCGTTCGCGGTCAACAACGGCGCCGCCGCGGTGCTGCTCGCGGTCGCGGCGCTCGCGGGACCGGGGCGAGCGGTGGTCGTGTCCCGCGGCCAGCTGGTCGAGATCGGCGGCGGCTTCCGGATCCCCGAGGTGATCGCGCAGTCGGGCGCCCAGCTGCTCGAGGTCGGGACCACCAACCGCACCCGCCGCGCCGACTACGAGCGCGCGCTCGCCGGCGCACAGCTCCCGGTCGGCGCGATCCTGCGCGTGCACCCGTCGAACTTCCGCGCGCTCGGGTTCGTGCAGGACACCTCGATCGAGGAGCTGTGCTCGCTCGGGGCGCCGGTGATCGACGACGCCGGCTCGGGCGTGCTGGCCGACGCCCGCGCGCTGCCGGCGCTCGCCGACGAGCCGCCGATCCGGCGCTCGGTGGCGGCCGGCGCGGCGCTTGTCTGCTGCTCGGGCGACAAGCTGCTGGGCGGGCCCCAGGCGGGGCTGATCGTCGGCCGGCGCGAGGCCGTCGAGCACGCCCGCCGCCACCCGCTCGCGCGCGCGATGCGGATCGACAAGCTGTCGCTCGCGGCGCTCGAGGCGACGCTGCTGCTGTACCGCGATCCGGCCGCCGCCGCCCGCGAGGTCCCGGTGCTGGCGATGCTCGTGACCCCCGAGCAGACGCTCGCCGCGCGCGCGCAGCGCCTGTGCGCCGGGCTGGCCCCGGGCGCTGCGCGGCTCACGCGGGCGGTGTCCAGGGCGGGCGGCGGCGCGCTGCCGCTGCTCGAGCTCGAGGGGCCGGCCGTGGCACTGGTCGACGACCGCGACCCGGTCGCGCTCGCACAGGCGCTGCGCGACGGCGAGCCGCCGCTGATCGCCCGGATCCAGGACGGTCACGTGCTGCTGGACCCGCGCACGCTCGCAGCCGACGAGCTCGAGCCGGCGATCGGGGCGATCCGCGCCGCGCTCGCGCGACCGCGATGACCGAGCAGCGGCCGCTGACGCTCGGGACCGCCGGCCACATCGACCACGGCAAGACCGCGCTCGTGCGGGCGCTGACCGGGGTCGACACCGACCGCCTGCCCCAGGAGCGCGAGCGCGGGATCTCGATCGAGCTCGGCTACGCGCGCCTGACGCTGCCGTCCGGGCGCGCGCTGTCGGTCGTCGACGTGCCCGGCCACGAGCGCTTCGTGCGCACGATGGTGGCGGGCGCGACCGGCATCGACCTGTTTCTGATCACGATCGCCGCCGACGACGGGGTGATGCCCCAGACGCGCGAGCACGCCGCCGTGCTGCGGGCGCTCGCGGTGCAGACGGGCGTCGTCGCCGTCACCAAGCGCGACCTCGCCGATCCCGAGATGGCGATCCTCGAGGCCGAGGAGCTGGCGCCCGGCGCCGAGGTCGTGGCCGTCAGCGCGCGGACCGGCGCGGGACTGGACGCGCTGCGGGCCGCGCTCGACCGCGCCGCCGCAGCGGCACCCCGGGCGCACCGCGACGGGCCGCCGCGACTGCACATCGACCGCGTGTTCACGATCCGCGGCGCCGGCACGGTCGTGACCGGGACGCTGTGGTCGGGCGAGCTGCACCGCGGCGACGAGCTGGTGTTGCTGCCGGCCGGGCGGCCGGTCAGGGTGCGCGGCCTCGAGGTCCACGATCAAGCGCTCGCGGGGGCGCCCGCCGGGCAGCGCGTGGCGGTCAACCTCAGCGGCGTCGCGGTCTTAGAGGTCGCGCGCGGCGACGTGCTCACCGCCGGCGCGGAGTTACAGGCGACGTACCTGATCGACGCGGCGCTGTCGTTCGGCGACCGCGAGCCGCAGCCCGGCGACCGCGTCCACGTCCACCACGGCACGCGCGAGACGCCGGCGCGCCTGGCGTGGCTCGGGGGGCGCTTCTGGCAGCTGCGGCTCGCGCGGCCGCTGGTCGCCGCGCGCGATGATCGGCTCGTGATCCGCCAGATCGCGCCGCCGGACACGCTCGGCGGCGGCGTCGTGCTCGATCCCCACCCGCGCAAGCACGGCCCCGGACGTGAGCTGCTCGCGCACCTGGAGCGGCTCTCACGCGGGGAGCAGGTGGAGCTGGCATCGCCCGATCGACGGCCGACCGCCCAAGCGGCCAAGCCCGAGGCCCTCGCGGGACGGCAACGCCCGCCGGCGCCGCTGTCGGGGGCGGCGCTCGCGGTCGAGGCGCGGCTGCGCGAAACCGGGTTGCAGCCGCCGCTGGACGCCGAGCTCGACGCCGACGCGCTCGCGGCCCTGCGCCAGGCCGGCCGCGCGATCCGCGTGTCGAAGACGATGCACTACCACGCCGACGTGCTCGACGAGGCCCGCGGCCGGCTGGTGGCACTCGCGCAGCGCCACGGCGGCGCGGTCACGCTCGCGCAGCTGCGCGACGAGCTCGCGACCTCGCGCAAGTTCGCCCAGGCGCTGCTCGAGCACTTCGATGCCGAGCGGGTGACGATCCGCCGCGGCGACGCGCACCACCTGCGCCGACAGGCGCAAGTGATTGCATGAGCGCTGTGGTTTCGCAGCCAGCTCGGGAACGGACGGCGATACAGTGCGCCACCCGCGCTCGGCCCGCCGGGTAGAGCCCCAGATCAGAGCGCGCCGCCGGCGGCGGGGGGCGCGGTTGGATCGCCCGCCTCGCCGCTGGCGCCCTCGCGCACCAGGTAGCCCTCGACGAACGCGGGGGCGTCCTGGGAGCGCTGCACGACGGTCAGCAGCGCGGACATCGTCGAGACCTCCTCGACCTGCTCCTTGAGGAACCACTGCACGAACTGCTCGCTGTGGAAGTCGCCGGCGTCGCGCGCCACCCCCATCAGCGAGCCGATCTGGTCGCTGACGCGGCGCTCCTGCTCGAGCGCGAGCGCGACCGGCGCGACGATGTCGGCGAATCCTGTCTCGGGCGCGGCGACGCCCGGGATCGTGACCTCGCCGCCGGCGTCGAGCAGGTAGCGGACCATCATCATCGCGTGGTTTCGCTCCTCGATCGCCTGCTGGTAGAAGAACGCGGCCAGCCGCGGCAGCGTCTCGCCGTCGTAGTAGACGGCGTTGGCGATGTACTGCTGGGCGGCAGCAAACTCGTACGCAATCTGTTCGTTGAGGCGCTCGACAAAGCGC
>JBEKRJ010000272.1:0-6586 GCA_049518835.1 Solirubrobacteraceae bacterium | reverse complement strand
ATTGCTATCGCGTGAAAGGAGCCACGCCGGGCTCCGTTCCGATGGGCCGCCGCTGGGGCCCGACATGGCCCTGCTACGGACACAGGCGGTCGCGGAACCGTGGCGGCGGCCGTCTGCCCCGTAAGCCGAACCCCAACCGGCGCCCCACCGGCATCTCAGCCCCTCGGCACCGCCTGGCCGGAGGACGTGCCGTAAGACTGGTTCGGTGATCCGTGCCGGTGAACGTCCGGTATACGGCACATCCTTCTGGGCGTGTCCGGACTCAAGATCGGCTACGCGCTCAAGCCCGGCGTCACGCCCGGCTCGGCATCGAGGACGCGAGTCGTGCCCGCTCGGCGCGCTGGATCACGCGGTACACGGTCGCGCGGCTGACCGCGAACAGCTCGGCGAGCTCGGGGATCGAGTGCTCCCCGGTCTCCAGGAGCTTGATCAGGTGCGCCTGCTGGCCGGCCGAGAGCTTGGGCGGCTTGCCCTTCAGCCGGCCCTTGGCCTTGGCCACGAGCATCCCCTCGCGGGTGCGCAGCGAGAGGAGGTCGGCCTCGAACTCGGCGAAGGTGGCCAGCACGTTGAAGAACATCTTGCCCATCGGGTCGCGGGGGTCGTAGACGGTCGCCCCGAGCTGCAGGCGGGCGCCGCGCTGCTCGAGCTCGTCGGCGATCGCGCGCGCGTCCGGGACCGAGCGCGCGAGCCGGTCGAGCTTGGGCACCACGAGCGTGTCGCCGTCCCGGACGGCGGCGAGCGCCTGCGCGAGGCCTGGACGATCGCGGTGGCGGCCGGTCAGGCCGTGATCGAGGTAGATCCGACGCTCGGCGACGCCGAGCGTGCGGAGCGTCTCGCGCTGGGCGGCGAGATCCTGCTCGGCGGTCGAGCAGCGTGCGTATCCGACCAGGTGCCCGCCGCCGGCTGGCGGCTTGCGTCGTCTCGTGCTCTTGGCGGTCGCCATCAGGCCCGGGGACCGCGCGAACGGTCGGCCCCGCGCCGATCGCCGTGCGAGGAGGGACGCCTGACCATGCCAGCGATCCTCGCAGGCGCCTCGGACGGTTCGCTTAGCCAGCGCTCACCGCGAAAATCACCGGACCGGTCATATGAGACGGCGGATCTTCAGGCGGTGCGGGCAATCACGGCGCTGCGGCGGTGGGCGGCTTGCTGTTCGTGGAAGGATCCCCCAATGCACAGGGGTCCGGCGGTGCGGACGGGGTCCGAGAATTGCCCTGCTGGGACGGTGCGGTTGGCCGGCTCCGCCGACGGTCTTGTTCGCAAGCGCTTTTGACGGTCGGGGTAGGATCACCGCGACGGGGTGTCGGCTTGCAGCGTAGGCGTGGTGCTGTCAAAGGAGGGTCTGGTGGGTGAGAGGCAATTGGTTCGCGCGGGGATGTGGAGTTTTTTGTCGAGCTGCGGGATGGTGGTGGTCCGCGGCCGGTCGGGCTTGACGAGGTGGTGTCGTTTGACGGCGTCCGTGAGACGATCGAAGCTATAGGCGCGTCGGTTGCGCGGGCGTTCAGGAGTGCCAAGCCGACGGAGGGGAGCGCTGAGTTTGGCTTGGCGTTGACGGTGAAGTCGGGCAAGCTGACTGGCTTGCTGGTCGATGGCGGGGGGACGGCGAGCCTGACAGTGACGCTGACATGGAAGGGATTGCCGCACGAGGCTGACGATCGCGAGTGACCGATGCGTGTTCGGGTTGACTCGCGGGAGCTGCGCCGGTATGTCGTGCGGGTCGGCGGCCACGCCGGGCAGATCCTGGGTACGGGGTTCTTCGTCGCGCCGGGTTGGGTGTTGACGTGCGCCCATGTCGTAGGCGATACGCGCGAGCTGGTGGTCACTCCGGTGAACTCCGGGCCGGTAGGCGAGGGCGTCGCCGCGGTGGTGAAGGCGCGGTCTGACCCGCCGCCCCAGAGCGGTGGCTTATGGCCGTTTCCGGATCTCGCGCTGCTTCAGCTGAAGAGGCAGATCGATCATCCGTGCGTGCTGCTGGACGCGCGTGAGCCGGCGGGTGAGCTCGATTGTCACGCGTGGGGGTTTGCTCGCCGTGAGGAGGGTGTCGCCCCGATCGGCTCGCCGGCTTCCTTCCGCTATGAGGGGGTGGAGGGCGACGGGTACCTGAGGCTCAAACAGGGCCAGGCCGCCCCGGGGTTGAGCGGCGCGCCGCTTATCTGTCCCGTGCGTCGCGCGGTAGTTGGGGTGGTTTTCGCCACTCGTGACGTGCGCACCGACCTGGGCGGGTGGGCCAGCCCGATCTCGGCGCTACTGTTCGGCGGCTCAGGCGTTCCTCACGAGCTCGTCGAGCTCGGTGCCGGCTTGCGACAGCCAAACCACGACGCGGTGGTCGCCCAGCGCGACCTGTGGAACCGCGTCCTGCCGGTGGAGGATGCCGAGGATCTGCTCAAACAGCCGTGGGAGCGCTTTACACGGCAGCCGCGCTCGAGTCCGTCGAGCTTGCTCTTGGCTGAGCACGCCGTCGTGCCCTACCTGTTTCGAGACCGACAGCTCGGGGCGGCGGTCGCCTGGTGCGACGACGCGACGCGCATGTCGAATGTTGAGCGTTGCCGGACGGGGCGGGGCCGGCAAGACCCGTTTTGCGATTGAGCTTTGCAAGTGCATGGCGACCCGCGGGTGGTTGGCGGGCCTGTGGCGCCCTGACCGCAGCGCCGACAGGGTGCCAATTCCCCGTCTAATCGTCATCGATTACGCCGAAGCGGCCGGCCCCAAGGCGCTGGACGAGATGCTCGATGATCTGCGACGAGGAGCGAGCGAGATCAGCCCGGTGCGCGTGCTTCTGCTGACGCGCACCCGCACGAGTCGTGCCGGTGATCCTCTGGACGCGCTCCGCGAACTCGCGACAGCGACTCTGCAAAGTGTGATGGACGCAGCGGAGAACAGCGACGCCGCAGAGTCATCCTTCGGCGACGCTCAGCGTCAGTCGCTTTACCGCGAAGCCGTCGCGAGCTTCATCGCTGCCTGGAAAGACGATGCGGCTGACGAAGAAGTCCGGCCGACGGGTGACTACGAGCCGGATCTCAAGGACGATCGGTTTGGTCTTCCGCTCGAGGTGCTGTACCTCGCGCACGACCGCGCGATCGGCCCGCAGCCTGCGGACGCTGCCCTGCCGCCGGCGGACCGGGTCCTTGCCCACGAAGAGCGCTACTGGCAGCGGACGGCACCCGCAGACGTTGGCCACGAGTTGCTCCGCCGATGCGTCGCGCTGAGCACCCTTGCCGGGGCCGCCAGCAAGGAGGAAGCACACGCGCTGCTTGCAACCCTCTCCGCCCTCGCCAGCCAGCCACAGATGCGCGAGACGATCATCGGATGGCTCAGCGACCTGTACGACGGCCCGGGCGTGCTTAACCCGCTGCGTCCCGACCGCCTCGGCGAGGCCCTCATCGCGAAACTACTCCGTGGCGAGGACGATCGCGGACGCGCTTTGCTCGACGCGGTCGCCGGGCTACCGTCTGACGACCAGCTAGTCCGCGCGCTGGACGTGCTCACCCGCCTGTCGGCAACCGATGAGCTATCCGCCGCTGCGATGGCACAAATGCTCGCACGGCATCACATCCGGCTCGTCCTCCGGGCGGAAGCCCAGGCCCGAGGGACAAGAGACCGACCCGGACGCCTGGACCTCGCCAACGCAATAGCGCGCCCGCTTGCAGGACAACTGGCCAGCGCCGTGGCTGAGGCGTTGGCAGCGGCTGAGCCGGGCAACACGACCTACCAGCGCGACGTGTCGGTCTCCTACAACACGCTGGGTGACCTCGCGCGGGCGTCCGGGCAGGCCGTGGAGGCCGAGCGGCTCTACCGCCAGTCGCTCACCGTCCGTGAGGCGTTGGCGGCGGCTGAGCCGGGCAACACGACCTACCAGCGCGACGTGTCGGTCTCCTACGACCGGCTGGGTGACCTCGCGCGGGCGTCCGGGCAGGCCGTGGAGGCCGAGCGGCTCTACCGCCAGTCGCTCACCGTGGCTGAGGCGTTGGCGGCGGCTGAGCCGGGCAACACGACCTACCAGCGCGACGTGTCGGTCTCCTACAACAAGCTGGGTGACCTCGCGGTCGAGTCCGGGCAGGCCGCGGAGGCCGAGCGGCTCTACCGCCAGTCGCTCACCGTCCGTGAGGCGTTGGCGGCGGCCGAGCCGGGCAACACGACCTACCAGCGCGACGTGTCGGTCTCCTACAACAAGCTGGGTGACCTCGCGCGGGCGTCCGGGCAGGCCGCGGAGGCGGTGAAGCTACTCGAAGCCGCGGTGAAAACTCGTCGAGCGTTGGGCGTCCAGGAGCCCGGGCGACTTGACCTCGCCGAAGAGCTCGCCGTGGCTCTTTACCTCTTCACCCAAGCCGAGCCTGGCGCGATCAGAGATTGCCAGCTTGAAATGATCGCGCTGCTCACGCCCTTCGAGCACGCGGGTGCCTTGACGCCGAAGGGTGCCGGCGTGCTGGCATGGGCTCGTCGATGAACCCAGCTCAGACGGACGTGACCACGCGTCCCAGAATTGCCCATTTCCGGACGCGCCTCGTCGCCCCGATTTGCCCTGGGGCCGGCAGCCCGGCGAGTTGGATTCTCGGGACGTCTTTCGCGCTGCAAGCGAGTTGGTGGCCGCCCGCGGCCTGACGGGCGTGATCGGTGACAGCTCTGCCGTCCGGCGCGGTGTGGCGCTGATCTCCCAAGCGAGGCGAGGGAAAGAGAAGCGAAGCCGCCTTGACAGCCCCCCGCCGCCGAGCGTCGCGAAAGTCGTCTGTGGCAGTTCAGGCGGGCGTGCCTAATTCGCTGCGTTGTCGCCTTTGAGAGGCTATTGAGACGTCTCACTTCTACCGCCTCAATACCGGTCGGTTTCGCGCCGATCGCGCACATCGCACTCGGCCACGCCTATCCACCCAACGGCTCGACCGGGGTATCTGTCGACGCTGCCCATCTGCTTGAACGAGGGCAGTTGTGCGCGCTGCATGAGCGGTGGGAGACGATGAACGCGATGCACATCACGGTCGCGCTGCCGAGCGCCGGCAGGACGACCGTGGCTGGCATCTTCGCCCGGTTTCTGACCTCCGACGGGGACGAGGTGCGTGGGTTCGCGCCGACCAGCCGCGCGGCGCTTGAGATGGGAGCCGCCGGCATTCCCGACGCTCACACGATCCACGCCGAGGCCGCCGAGATCGAGCGGTGGCGCAGCGACCACTTCTTGAGGCCAACACGTTCGTGTGCTGGGACGAGATGTCGATGGCGTCGACGCACGTCGCCCGGAGGGTGATGGCGCAGATGATGCGCGACGGGGCCGCCGGGCTCGGCACCGGCGACCCAAGCAGCTGACGTTCGTCGAGGTTGGCGGGTTCATGCAACGCCTCGCGGACGTCTGCTCGCACGGCATCCTGGACGAGATCGTTCGCCAGAACGATCCAGCCGAACGACGCGCCCTCGAGCATCTTCACGCCGGCCCCACTGGCATTGGACCAAGTAGGCGCGCGCGAACGATTGCCACATCACCGGCAGCGAGGCCGAAACCCTCATCCGCGCCACCCTCGCCGACTGGCGCGCACACCACGATCAGCGGGGATGGGCGGGCCGGGCCGATGGTCGTCTTCGGCCACCACATCGCCGACGAGCTGAACCGCCGCGCACGCGGACAGCTCGATCGGACAGCACGGCGAGCAAAGACTGACCTACGGACCAGTCGAGCTCGTCGAGGGCGACCGGATCGTCTGCAAGCGCAACAGCTATGCCCACCATCGCGGCAACGAGCGCCAGGGCGCCGACGTCTACAACAACGAATTCGGCGTCGCGCGGACGGTCGCTAGGGGACCACATCACCAACTCGACCGCGGCCCGACCATCGGGCTTGGCGCCGACTACGCCGCCGACCACGTCCGCCACCGTTACGCGGTGACCGGCCACAGCACGCAGGGCGCGACCTTCCAGGCCGGCGCCGTGCTCGTCAACAAGGACGAGATCTCATCCGAATGGTTCCTCGTCGTCGCGTCGAGGTGGAAGGACCGCGGCGTGATCCGCGTGTGCGAAGACTCCGAGAGCAGCATCGACCTCGACCGGGCGCTGTCGCGGTCCTGCGCGCAGGAGCTGGCGATGGATCAGGTCGACCGGGCGCGCGGCCGGGATCTCGGCGCGGCCGCTAGAGCGGCTCGTCCCAGCGGGAGCTGACCCCGGCGTCGTTGACGCCGGGCCCTGCCACGCCCAGGGCCACGGGCTGGCCGCAGCCCTGGACGTGTATGCATCAACCGATGCTGTGGACGACCACGTATGTGATCGTCGCCACGTCGGCGGTCAGGCTCGCCAACCGGACGATGATGGTCGGCAGAGACTCCCAAGGCGGACGCATCGCGACCTCTTCAGGACGGGTATCTTGCCGCCCCGTCGGCCAAATGGTTAGCCCACTCGAAGGCGAGGCGTCGAGCTCGAGCGTCATGGGCGGACAAACAGACGGCGAGCGAGTCCCTGGCGGACACCCTCATCGTATCGTGATGCAGCCCAGCAGCGGTCGACGACATCACGCACCCGCCCCCGCGGCCGCCTGCCACTCGCCAACGGCCTGGCGCACGTCCGCAGTCAGGGAGTCGATCCTGTCCAGCAGCTCTCCGACGGTGCCCCGCCCGAC
>JBEKRJ010000271.1:0-6601 GCA_049518835.1 Solirubrobacteraceae bacterium | reverse complement strand
CCTCCGCGGCGCGGCGCCACAGCTCGGCCGGGTACTTGCGAAGCGACTCGGTAGCGAAACGCCCGATCGCGACGGCCACCACGCTCACGCCCTCGTCTGACCAGGAGCTCGCCAGCTCTCGAGTCAGTGCTTCGATCGCCGCTCGCGCCGCGCCCGTGTGGGCCATCGCCGGCATGCCGTGGTGCGGCGACACTGTGACGTTGACGATCGTCCCGTGCCCCGCGCGGCGCATCGCGAGCCCACGCGCTGCTTCGCACATCGCCAGAGTCCCGGAGACGTTGAGCCGATGGACCGCGCGCCAGCCCTTGGCCGTGATGCCCTCCGCAGCCACGAAGTACTGCCCGCCGGCATTGTTGAGTAAGAAGTCGAGCCTGTCATGGCGCGCAAGCACGGAGGCAACCATGCGGTGGGCCTCGGTTGGTTCGCGAATGTCGCCGGCGATCCATGAGCAGCGCTCGCCGAGCTCGGCGACAGCTGCCTCGAGCACCTCGGCACGCCGACCAGCGACGACGACGGAGGCGCCGCAGCGAACCAGCTCCCCCGCCGCCGCCTTGCCGAGGTTCGTACCGCCGCCGGTGATGAGCGCAACCTGACCGCTGAGCATGCCGTCGGTGAAGACGCGCGAGGCGCCCACCGTCTACTCCCCGATCACCTTGATCACGAGCCGCTTGGGCCGCCCGCCGTCAAACTCGCAGTAGAAAACCTGCTGCCATGGCCCCAGATCGAGCCGACCGTTGGTGACCGGGACGATCACTTGGTGGTGGACGAGGAGGTTCTTGAAGTGAGCGTCGCCGTTGTCCTCGCCGCCGCGGTGGTGGCGGTAGTCGCCGGGATCCGGCAGCAGCGCCTCGGCGACCTCACCGTTTGGCTCCTTCCAGCTGGGGGGCGCGAGCTTGTCGAGCCATTCGAGCACGTCGGCATGCAGCCCTGGCTCGTCGTCGTTGATCCAGACGGCCGCGGTGATGTGCATCGCGGCCACGAGTGCCATGCCCTCGTCGATCCCCGAGTCGCGAACGGCGTCGGCAACATCGTCTGTAATCCGGATGAGTTGGCGCCGGCGCTCGGTGTTGAAGGTCCGATAGACCGTGTGTGACGTCATCAATGCCGCATCGTATGGACTCGGCGACGGGTGGGTGACCCCCCGCCCGCAGCTCCCAACGCCCCCTGTCGGCTCGGGTGCGAGGCGCCGTCGCCGCAGCCTGCTGAGCTACCGGTACGATGGGCCCGACGCCCTGGGGGATTGGTGTATCGGTAACACGGTGGTCTCCAAAACCGCAACGCGAGGTTCGACTCCTCGATCCCCCGCTCCAGCTCCTGCGGCTCGACTACGCTGCCCGTCCGCCGTGACGCGACTTGACGCGAGCAGGGGGCCTGCAATGCGGGCGGAGGGACTCGAACCCCCACGGGCCATGCCCACCGGCACCTAAAGCCGGCGCGTCTGCCATTTCGCCACGCCCGCCGCGTACCGGATTCTAGGGGCAACCAGTCTTGTGAGCCGCGCGTTTCACGCGCGGACGCGGCCAACAGCGGCCCGCCGGCTCGCGCGGCTCAGCTCAGCTCAGCTCAGCTCAGAGGCGAGATGTATGTTCTGCGCTTCGTGCCTCCGCGCGCGCACCCCTCCCCCGGCCACGCGATCGTCCGTCCCAACAGGGACAAGGCCGAATGCAAGGCGACCAAGGCGGCTGTGGTCGTTCTCCTGCTCGCGTCGGTGGCGCTGATGATGGTCGTGACGATCGGCGGCTGGAGCAAGCTTCAGGGACTGAAGCCGGTGAACTTCGCGTGGTGCATCGCGTATTTGCTGATCGCGGTCTATGTCGCGCGCTGGAGCCGCGGGATGCTGCCGATCGCCGGGGCGCTTGCGACGCTGCTGCTGATCGTGGCGCTGATCGCAGTCACTGGGATCGCAGGCACGAGCTGGTTTGACCGCGACGCACCCGCGTTCGCTGCCCCGCGGACGATCTTCGGTGGCAAGGGACTGTCGCCCGACACGCTCGGGGTCGTGACATTGATCATCGCGCCACTGCAGTTGCTGCTGGTCGCGGCCGCGACCCGGGGCTTGTCGCAGGGCTGGAACGTGGAGGTCGAAGTCCCGGAGCAGTGATTGATGCGGCGGGTGGGATTCGAACCCACACGTCCTTTCGGACAATGCGTTTTGAGCGCATCGAGTCTGCCGTTCCTCCACCGCCGCTCGCGGCTGCAGTGTAGTTCGCGCGACCGCCTGACCTCACGCGGTGGCGACCACTTGCGCGGTCGCGACCACTCAGGCGATGGTGACCAGGCGATGAAGCTCGTCGATCAAGGCGGGCGGCGCGACCAGGACGCCGCCCGGCTCCAGAGCGGTTGGCGCGAGGTCGCGCACCTCGAGGCCGGCCCTGGTCACGATCAGGCATCCCGCGGCGACGTCCCAGGCATTGAGCCCGCGCTCGTAAAACGCGTCGTGGCGACCAATTGCGCACCAGGCGAGGTCAATCGCGGCTGCGCCGGCGCGACGGATGTCGCGGACCCGCGGGAGCACCTGGGACAGGACCTGCGCCTGCCGCGCACGGACCTTGGCGTCGTATGAGAACCCGGTCGCGACCATCGCCGTGGCGAGCTCGTCCCGGAGCGGCGCGCGGATCGGCTCGCCGTTGAGCGTGGCCCGGCCAGAGCGGGTGGCGGCGAAGCTCTCCTCGCGGCTGGGATCGAGGACGACGCCGACAATCGCGCCGGCGGCGTCCTCGCAGGCGACGCTGACGGCGAAGGTCGGAATGCCGAACAGGAAGTTGATCGTGCCGTCCAGCGGGTCGACGACCCAGCGCAGCTCGCCGTCGCCGCTTGCGCCGCCTTCCTCGCCGAGGATCGCGTCGCCCGCCCGCCGTTGGGCGAGCACCGACCGGATCGCTGCCTCGGCCGCGAGGTCGGCGTCGGAGACCAGGTCGGTCGGGCCGCTCTTGGCGCGCACGCCGCCGACCCGATGCCCGAAGCGGCCCGTGAGCTCCGCGGCGGCTGCCTGGGCGGCCTCTTGCGCGATTGTCAGCAGCGCCTGCTCATCGATCTCGGTCAATTCGCCGGAGACCCCGAGCATGTCGCACGCAGATCTTCAGCAGCACACACGTCGATCATCGCGGGAAGGCTAGCGGCGCGGATGCCACTGCACCGGTCCGGCCGACAGCACGTGGCTGCCGAGCCGGCGCCCGAGCACGGCCTGGACCGCCCGGGACGCCTCGATCAGCTCGCCGAGCGAGACGCCGGTCTCGATCCCCATCTCGTGCAGCATCGAGATCAGATCCTCGGTGGCGATGTTGCCCGTCGCGCCGGCCGGGACCGGGCAGCCTCCGAGCTCGCCGAACGAGGACTCGAAGCTGTCGATGCCGGCCTCGAGCGCCGCGAGCACGTTGGCGAGTCCCTGTCCGCGCGTGTTGTGGAAGTGCGCGGTCAGCTCGACGCCCGGCAGCGTCTCCCTCGCCGCCTCGAAGAACGAGCGCACCTGCACGGGGTTCGCCATCCCGGTGGTGTCGCCGAAGCCGATCTCGGCAGCCCCTGCCGCGGCCAGCCGCGATGCGATCTCGAACACACGCGCGCGCGGCACCTCGCCCTCGTATGGGCACCCGAACGAGACCGAGATCACGCCCTCGCATCGCAATCCCTCGCCCAGCGCGCGCTCGAACGTCCGCGATAGTCCGGCCAGCGACTCCTCGACGGAGCGGCCGACGTTGTGCTGGTTGTGCGATTCAGAAGCCGACAGAAAGCCGTTGATCTCGTGGAAGCGGTCGCGCTGCGCCAGTGCACGCTCGAGCCCGCGCTCGTTGGGAATCAGCACGCTGACCGACACCGACGCCGGCAGCGTCACGGCCGCGAGCACCTGCTCGGCATCGGCGAGCTGCGGGATCACGTCCGCGCGCACGAAGCTCGTCAGCTCGATCCGCTGCAGTCCGGTCGCGCCGAGGCGCTCGATCAGCGCCACCTTGTCGGCAGTCGCGATCACCTCGGGCTCGTTTTGAAAGCCGTCGCGAGGCCCAACCTCGCGGACACGGACGCGGCTTGGAAGCTCGCTCACGATCGCTACTTATAGATCAGCTTCAAGCCGAGCAGCTGCGCGACCGTGACGAACTGGTACCGCTCGCGGCGCAGCGTCGCGATCTCGAGCGGCAATGCCGCCAGCGTCTGCTGGCGCGGCCCGCCGCCGAAGTGCTGGATCACGATCGAACCGTTGCGGGCGTTGGCGACGACGTTGTCGTAGATCGCGTCCACGCCGGGGGTCGCCCAATCGCGGGGGTCGACGTTCCACATGATCGTCAACATCCCCAGCGAGCGCGCCAGCGCGTCAAGCGACGGATCCTGAGCGCCGTACGGCGGCCGCCACAGGCACGGCGTGAAACCGTGTGTGGCCTGCTTGATGGCATCCGCCGTGCTCTGCAGCTCCTGGGTCTGTGCGGCCGGCGAGAGCCCGGTCATCGTCGGATGGCTCCAGGTGTGGTCGCCGATCATGTCGCCGTCCGCGAGCATCTCGCGCTCGACCAGTCCGCCCGGGTCGTAGCCGGCGATCTGACGGCCGATCTCGAAGAACGTGCCGACCGCGTGCTCGCGTTCGAGCAAGGCGACGAACTGGGCGCTCGGAGGATCGTTCCAAGGGCCGTCGTCGAACGTCAGCGCGACCTCGTGCCGATCGGGAGGTCCGTTGTAGACCAGCGACGGGCCGCTCGCAACGCAGCCGACGAGCTGCGGCGCGTGCAGCTGCGCCAGCGCGGGCGCCGCCGGGAACAGCGCGTAGCAGCCGATCCGGTTCGGGATCGGAGGCACACACGTCGGCGGTTTCAGCGTGCTGATCACCTGCCAGCGGATGTTGCGGTAGGGCAGGCCGAAGCTGGTCGGCACGAACGTGGCGGTCAGTTGGCTGCTGCTGGGTCGCTTGACAGTTGCCGCGATCACGAGCCCCGGCCCCGGTCCGGCGGCGGTGATCTGCGCGTACACAAGCTGCGCGCCGCGCCCGTGCGCGCTGGGACCCTGGAGGCACAGCCGCGCGGTGACCGTGCCGTCCTGTGCCCGTTCGATCAGCAGGCACAGCGAACGCCCTTCCGGCGCCAGCGACGCCGGCGAGAACGGCCCGGCGGTCGTCACCGCCCACGTCACCTGCTCCCCATCCTGGGTCACCGTCGACGCGCTCACGGCGAGTGGCGCCCGGCCGCCGCTCGCCGCCCCGGCCGTCGGCGCCACGGTCACGAGCAGCACGGCGATCGCAACGACGACGGGCCTGATGCTCACCGCGCGGCACCATAGCCCCGTATACACTCCCGCCGCCGTGTCAGAGCCCGCCGCCGTGTCAGAGCCCGCCGCCGTGTCAGAGCCCATTTGCATCATCGGCGCAACGGGGGCGCTCGGCTTCGGCCTCGCGGTCAGGCTCGGCAAGGCCGGAGTCCCGATCGTGATCGGCTCGCGCGATGCGGGCCGCGCGCAGGAGGCCGCCGCGCGTGCCGCCGACCTCGCTGGTGGCGGGACGTTCGAAGGGCGCCTGAACGCCGCTGCGGCCCGCGACGCCGAGATCGTTGTGCTCAGCGTGCCGTTTCGCAACCAGTCCGAGAACCTCACCAACCTCAAGCAGGTGCTGGTCCCCGGCCAGCTATTGATCGACGCGACGGTGCCCCTCGCCGCCGCGATCAGCGGCAAGGCGACGCGTTCGCTCGGGGTCTGGCAAGGCTCGGCCGCCCAGCAGGCGCAGGAGATGGTGCCTGACGGCGTCAACGTCGTGTCGGCGTTTCACACCGTCAGCGCCGCGCTGCTCGCCGACCTCGAGCATCAGCTCGACGAGGACGTGCTGGTGTGCGGCGATCGGCGCGAGGACAAGGCCAGGACGATCGAGCTCGTCAACCGGATCGCCGGCCTGCGCGGGGTCGACTGCGGGCCGCTGGAGATGGCCAGGATCGTCGAGCAGCTGACGCCGTTGATCATCTCGATCAACGTCCGCAACAAGGTGCGGGCGGGGATCAAGATCACCGGCCTGTGAGCGCCGCGCGGGAGCCGATCGGCCCGCGCCGGTGAGCGCCGGTCCCGTTGTCGTGCTCGCCGGCGGCACCGGTGGCGCGAAGCTCGCCCGCGGGATGCTCGACGTGGTCGGCCCGGACGAGCTTGTGGTGGTCGCCAACACCGGCGACGACGTCGAGCTCTACGGCGCGTACGTGTCGCCCGACCCCGACCTGGTCACGTTCTGGCTCGCGGACCTGATCGACGACCGTGGTTGGGGGCTCAAGGGCGACACGTTTCAGGTCATGGACGCGCTGCAGCAGCTCGGCGTCGAGGTTTGGTTTGCGCTCGGCGATCGCGACCTGGCGATCGGCATCGAGCGCGCGCGGGCGCTCGCGCACGGGCAGACGCTCACGCAGGCTCACGCAACGATCACCGCCCGGCTCGGCGTCGGCGCGCGGGTGCTGCCGATGAGCGACGCGCCCGTGCGCACGCGAGTGCTGGCCGCCGGGCGCTGGTGGCCGTTTCAGGAGTTCATGATCAAGCACCGCGGCAGCGGCCCGGTGAACGGCGTCGAGCTGCGCGGCGCGCGCAACGCGACTGCTACGCCCGCGGTGCGCGCGGCGATCGCCGGCGCTCGCGCGATCGTGGTCGGGCCGTCGAA
>JBEKRJ010000270.1:0-6608 GCA_049518835.1 Solirubrobacteraceae bacterium | reverse complement strand
CGACGACGCCGCGATCACGCTGACCGGGCCGTCTGCGAAGCCGCGATGCGCAGGCGGTCTGCGGCGTCGCCCCGGGCCGATCGGCGCGCCGCGGCCGGCCAGCCCAAAGCAGCGACCGAGGAGGACCGGCGTCCTGGTTTCCGCCGGGGGGGGCACCAGGACCCCAGCGACGCGCGGCAGCCGCCGGTCGGCGAGGTCTGCGGGCGGGTGCCGAGCGTCAGCTTGATCGTCTTGGTCTGGCCGCTGCGCTTCAGCGTCACGGTGATCGAGTCACCGGGCGAGAAGTTGTCGACGGTCGCGATGAACTGCTCGGTCGAGGTGATCGCCTTGCCGTTGATCGCGGTGATCAAGTCGTTGGCCTGGATCCCGGCGCCCGCCGCCGGCGAGCCGGACGAGACCGAGCTCACGCCCGCGCCGCCGCTCGAGTTGGGGTTCAGCTCGACCCCGACATAGGCGTGGCGCACGGGCTGGCCGGAGATGATCTCGTTCGCGATCCGCGCGTCGGTGTTGGACGGCGTCGCGAAGCCGACGCCGGCGCTCGAGCCGGAGTTCGTCTGGATCTGGTCGTTGAGCCCGAGCACGGCCCCGCTGGCGTCGAGCAGCGGCCCGCCCGAGTTGCCAGGATTGATCGCGGCGTCGGTCTGGATCGCCCCCGGGATCGTGTACCCGTTGGGGGCCTGGATGCTGCGTCCGACCTGGCTCACGATCCCCGCCGTGGTCGTCTCGGGCAGGCTGAACGGGCTCCCGATCGCGACCACCGGATCGCCGACTTGGGCGTCGGTCGAGTTCGCGAACGGGATCGGGTGCAGCTCCGATGCCGGCGCGTTGACGCGGATCACGCCGACGTCGGTGGACGGGTCGGTGCCGAGCACCTTCGCCGAGGCCTTGTAGCCGTCCTGGAAGGTGACTTGCACCGACGTCGCCCCGGTGACGACGTGCTCGTCGGTGAGGATGTCGCCTTTGGTGTCGTAAACGACGCCCGCGCCCTCGCCCTGGGTGGTCTGACCGCCGCCGCCGCCAAACCCGAACGCCCCGCCCGTGCTGCCCTGCTGGGTGACGATGATGTCGACGACGCCGGGGCTGTCCTGACGGTAGATCTGATTGACGGTCAGCCCGCTGGAGCTGGTTGTCGAGCTGCCCGCGAGCGCGGTCGGGATCGTCGTTGCGCCCTGCTGCGCGACGACGGTCGTCGTGGTCGAGTGAGTCGTGGTGCTGGCGCCGCTGGCGACGACCAGCGCGATCACTCCCCCCGCCACGGCACCGCCGATGATCGGGAACATACGGCTGATGCGACTCATGGTGTGGAATCTCCTGATCGGCGAAAGACGTGTTTTACCGCCACCCAGTACAGCAGCGATCGGTGAGAAACCCTTGAAAGCGGGCCAAGAACCGCGTAAGAGCTCAAGCCACCGGGTTCGCCGGCGCCGGGGCGGGGGCCGGGGCCGGGGCGCCACCGAACGCGCCCGGCACCGGCTGCGCGCTGTGCATCCCGATTCCGGGGCGCCGAGCGCCGAACCACTGGTGCGTGCCGCCAAGGCGCGGCGCCATACCGGTGCGGTTGATCTCGCTGTCGAGCGCCGACGAGAGCCTCGCGAGCAACCTCTGCGCTTGCGCGCTGGTGATCGCCTTGCTGGCGACGAGCTTGTCCAGCCGCGAGCGTGTCGCCGCGGTGATCGCCGCCTCCAGTCCGGCAGCGGTCTTGCCCTGCGCGGTGGCGATCTGCGCCAGCGACTTGCCGGCGGACAGCTGTTGGCGCAGCTGCGCGCCGGTGAGGCCGAGGTAGCTCGCGGCCGCCGGCAGCAGGCGCAACGCGGCCCCGCCGCGCAAGCCGAATCCCCTGCTCCCGGGCCCGAACCCGAGCGGCGGGCCACCGCTGTGCTGCGCGCGCTGCTCGATCGCGTTGGCCTGGGCCTGGGTGATCTTGCCGGCCGCGACCGCGGCCTGCAGCTGGTCGGAGAAGGCGCCCTGCAGGGCGGAGCCGAGCTGGCTCGGGGAGACGTTCAGTCGCTTGGCGACATCGTTGAGGAACGCTTGCCGAGCGTTGCCGCCCGACTGGGTCGCGGCGTAGGCGCCACCGGCGAGCGCCGCTGCCGCCAGCACGCTGGTGCCGATCGCGAACTTGCGCTTTAGATTGAGCTGCATGGTGGCGTCTGCAGTTGGCCGGGCGCCCCGGAGTCCAGCGCGCCCGTGGCGTTCATGATCGCAGCTCAGTTTGAGAGAAGTGTAAGAACGGTGGCTTGCCGACTGTCGAGCGCGTCATACTCGTGGCATGGGGCGCGCTCGACGGACGATTCTGCTCGGGGGTGCCTGTGGGTTGTTGGTGGCTGTGGCGGCCGTGGTCGTCGTCATGCTCGGCTCGGCCGGCTCGACGTCGGCGCACCGGTCGCGGTCGCTGACCGCTGGGCGGCTCGTGCCGGCGCTGGTTGGTGACCGGCTCGCACCGCCGGCGCGGAAGCCAGCCGCTACTGCTGTCAAGAAGGCGCGCTCGCTGCGCATCGCGCCACAGCCGCAGCTCGGCTACGCGTGTCCCGTCGCTGCCAACGGCGGCTGCTCGGAGCAGCCGTGCACGGTGTACGTGTCGCCGGCGTCGGGCGGCGCGGCGTCGGGCGGGGGCGGCGCGGCGGTCGCGGCGTCGGGCGGGGGCGGCGCGACGTCGGGCGGGGGCGGCGCGACGGTCGCGGCGGTGAGCGTGAGCGCGCCGAGCGCCGTCGCGAGCGGCTCGTCCGGCTCGGGCTGTACGGGCGCGAACAAGGCGCCGGCGGTGGTGCCGGTCAGCGCTCAAGCGCCGGCGGCGGTCGTGAGCCGGGTTTCCGCGAGCGCTCAGCGATCGCCGGCGGCGAGCGCGATGAAGTAGTCCAGCGCAGCGGGGTTTGCCAGCGACTCGCGGCTGGCGGCCTGCTCGGCTGGGGTGCCCATCAAGATCCGCTTGACCGGTACCTCGAGTGCCTTGCCAGAAAGGGTGCGCGGCACCTCGGCGATCTGGCGGATCTCGTCGGGCACGTGGCGAGGCGAGCAGTCCTCGCGGATCCGCCGGCGGAGCTTGGCGATCAGGTCGTCGTCGAGCGTCGCGCCGTCGCGTAGCACCACGAACAGCGGCATCCAGCCGTCGGTGCCCGGGCGAGGGACGTCCAGGACGAGTGCGTCGAGCACCTCCTCGACCGCCAGCGTCGCCCGGTAGATCTCGGCGGTTCCCATCCGCACGCCACCGCGGTTGATCGTCGAATCCGAGCGCCCGGAGATGATCGCGGTCCCCCGCTCGGTGATCTCGATCCAGTCGCCGTGGCGCCAGATGCCGGGGTACATCGAGAAGTAGCTGTCACGATAACGCGACCCGTCGTCGTCGCCCCAGAAGTAGATCGGCATCGACGGCATCGGCTTGGTGATCACGAGCTCGCCGACCTCGCCGACGAGCGGCTCGCCGTCGGGGCTCCACGACTGCACCGACGCGCCGAGTGCTCGCGCCTGCAGCTCGCCGAGGTAGACCGGCAGCGTCGGCACGCCGCCGACGAACGCCGTGCAGACGTCGGTGCCGCCCGATGTCGAGAACAGCCAGGTGTCGTCGCCGAGCTGGTCGTAGATCCAGCGAAAGCCGTCCGCCGACAACGGCGAGCCGGTCGAGCCGACCGACTTCAGCGCGGCGAGCTCGCGGCCGGCGCGCGGCTGGACGCCGGCCTTCATGCACGAGGAGATGAACGCCGCGCTGGTGCCAAAGCAGCTCATGCCGCTGTCCTCGGCGAGGTCCCACAGCGCTCCCAGGTCGGGGTAGCCCGGGTTGCCGTCGAACAGCACGATCGAGGCGTCGGTCAGCAACACGCCGAGAACGAAGTTCCACATCATCCAGCCGGTGGTCGTAAACCAGAACACCCGGTCACCCGGCTGCGCGTCGAGGTGCAGGAAGCCCATCTTCAGCTGCTCGAACAGGATCCCGCCCTGGCCGTGCACGATCGGCTTGGGCAGCCCGGTCGTGCCCGAGCTGTAGAGCACCCACAGGGGGTGATCGAACGGCAGCTGCTCGAACTCGAGCGTGCCCGACCCGAGGAATCCCGGCTCCCAGCCCGAGCCGTCGAGGTAGCCGAGCGTGACAACGCGCTGCAACGACGGGATCGCGGCCTGCAGCTCGCGCACGGTCGCGCGGCGGTCGAAGTCCTTGCCGCCGTAGCGATAGCCGTCGATCGCGAGCAGCACCTTCGGCTCGATCTGGGCAAAGCGGTCGATCACGCTGCGCGCGCCGAACTCGGGCGCCGCCGAGGACCAGATCGCGCCGATCGACGCGCACGCCAAGAACGCGGCGACGGTCTCGGGGATGTTCGGCAGGTACGCCGCCACGCGATCACCCGGGCCGACGCCCGAGGCCTTCAGCCCGGCGGCGATCGCGGCCACGTGCTCGCGCAGCTCGCCCCGCGTCCACTCGCCGAGCGAGCGCAGCTCGGAGGCGTGGCGGATCGCGACCTCATCGTCGGGCTTGCCGGCAAAAATGTGCTCGGCGTAGCTCAGTCGCGCGCCCGGATACCAGCTCGCGCCCGGCATCTCCCGGCTGCCCAGCACGGCCGATCCGCCGACCTCGAAGCGCACCCCGCAAAATTCAACCAGCGACGCCCAGAACTCGTCGAGCTCGTCGACCGACCACCGCCACAGATCCTCATAGCGGGGGAAGCGCAACCCCCTCGTCTGCTCGAGCCAGCGCGTGTATCGCGTCAGCGTCGCATGCTCGATCCGCTGCTCTGACGGCGTCCACAGGACCGGAGGCGCGTTCACGAAGCGCAGTATCGCTCAAGTGGCGCCTGCCGTGCGCCGGGTGCCGGGTGGGTCAGCAAGCGCGCGCCGGGCTCAGCGGCCAGGCGGGGCCCCTACCGCGCCGCGCTGTCAGGCGCTGCCCCGCCTCCCGGCCGCTGTTCTCGACTCTGGCTCACCGTTGGCGGTGCGCGTTGTCGTGTCCTGCAGCCTGCCAGCGCGACGGGCGAGCCGGTATCGACACGCGGCCGAGATTTGCTGCCGGCGCCTTGTCCATCCGGACCCGGGTTTGCTCGGTTCGATCCGCGATGCCGCCCCGCACGAAGGGGCCAGCGGCGGCGAGGGAGGCGGCGACGGGTGCGGCCCAGCGGGTGGAGGCCAGCAGGGGCCGGGGCCAGCGGAGGCGCAGGCCAGCGGAGGCCGGGACGGCGGGCGGCCCGTGCGGTAAAGCGTTACGCGCCGGTACCGACCTTCCCGGAGCATGTTTCCTCCCTGGCCCGAGGACCGGGACCCAACGAGCACCAGGTTCGACGATGGCGAACTTTGGCGCTCGCGTCCACTCGCCGGCGAACTTTGGCGTCCTGGCGCGCCTATACCGAACTCAGGCGCCAAAGTTCACGCGCGACGACGCCAGATCGCCAAAGTTGCATCCAGGCGCAACGTTGCGTGGCCCTACTTCATCTAGTCCCACACTGCTCGCACGCCCCGCGCAGCAGCACGTCGTGGCGCGCGGTAGATCGTCGCGCGGCCGATCGGCCCGCCCTCGCGCAGCTGATCCTCGATCTCGACCGCGCTGAGCGCGCACGGCTCGCCGGCGAGCAGCTCGATGATCCGCTCTCGCGCCCCCCCGCGCTTGAGACCGGAGCGGGCAAGTACCTCGTGGACGTGCTCGCTCCAGCTGACTTCGGGCGATGCCATCTGCCGACAAGGTTAGGACCCGCGAAGGAACGAGTCCCAAAGTGTAGATATTGAGACTCAGTCCCACCGTGTGGTAGGGTCGGGGGCGCGATGCCACGACCCGTCACAGTCGTGATCGGACTGCTCGCGCTGCTGGTGGCGAGCTGCGGCGGCGTGGGCGCAGCCGGCCAAGCCGGCGTGGCTGGCACGGCGAGCGCGATCGACCGAGCCGGCGCTCCCGGAGGCGCGTCCGCCTTGCGGATCGTCGCCGCCGAGAGCTCTTGGGGCAGCATCACCGCCCAGCTCGCGGGCGGGGCGGCTGGTGCTGACGGTCGGCAAGCTGCTCGACCCGACCGACGGCGCCAATCCGCACCGGCGATATGACCCGGCGGACGTCGAGGCGGTCGCGAACGCGATCACAGCCGACCTGCAGTGGCTCGATCCCGCGCACGCCTCCGACTACGCGGCGCGGCGTCAGGTGTTCGAGACCGGCGGCCTGGCGCAATACCACGCCCTGATCGCCGCGATCCGAGCGCGCTACGGCGGCCTCGCGGTCGGCGCCTCCGAGAGCATCTTCGCGCCGCGGGGGCCGGCGCTCGGCTTGGATCTGATCACGCCGCCCAGCTTCATGCGTGGCTGGCGCCGCCGGCTCGCCCCGATATTGCTGGTGACAACTGAGGGCGAGCCGGTCGCGCCAGGCAGCCAGGCGGATGGCTCGGGCGGGCCCGTTCCGGCGAGGCTGGACGCCGAGCGGGCCCAGGCCCGAGCAGACGCCGTCACAACCGCAATCATTCCTGCGCGGGTCCTTAGCTCGTGCCTTCTGGGGCAGGCCCGCAACCGAGGGCCCGGCGAACGTACCGGATGGGAGTCGCGGTCCGGGCCGCCGCCGGTGCCCTGGGTTGCAGGGAGGGATTGCTCCCTTTAGCGACGAGGCGCACTTCGTCGCAGCCGGTAAGTGTCATGGCAGGCGGCGGCGGCCA
>JBEKRJ010000269.1:0-6612 GCA_049518835.1 Solirubrobacteraceae bacterium | reverse complement strand
TATTTCCCCGTTCCCGTTCAGCCCGGGCGTGCGGTTCTCCCGCAGTGCGTCGGTCGGTTTGCTGTGTCATGGCTTAGCTGCGCGACGGGCGAGGTAGACCGAGTCGCAGCAGAGGCCAGCACGAGAAGCGCGAAGACAGCGACTCCGAGAATGCTCGCGCTCTGTTCTGGGGCGTTGGTGCAGTGCTGTACCCCGCCGGCGATCACGCGGCAGAGTTTCTTGGGGGCCACGCCGATCGCGATCAGCCCGATGAGTACCCCGGTGGCAAGGCCGCCGGGTATGACGAGCGTTCCGACCCACTTCTCGCGCGTGTTCCACGCGCGTGAGCTCCACAGCAGGACCAGGCCGGCAATCCAGCCGACACCGAAGATGAAGCCTCCGAGCAGAAGCAGGATGATCGCGGCCCATTCCTTGGTCCCGCGTCCGGCCGGGGGCTCGTCCGGGGGCGGCATCTCAGCGGCGATGATCGCCTCGGGCTCGCCGAGCTTCTCGAGCGCCGTGAGCGCCTGGGCATCTGACGCACCCGGGTCGATCGCCTCGGTCAGGTGGCCCTCGATCTCGGTGAGCAGCTCTTGCAGCCGCCCTGGCGGGAGACGACGTCCGGCGCGGCGCAGCCGCTCCAGGTACTTGGCGGCGAGTGGATGGAGGGTCTCGGTCGTCATCTGAGCGCTCCGTTGCCGAGCAGGGTGTCGACCGAGTCGCGGAATCGCGTCCACCCGGTCATGAAGCCGCCGAGCGCTGCTTTGCCGTCCGGGGTGAGGTGGTAGTAGCGGCGCGGGGGTCCTGACGGCGACTCGCGCCAGGGCGTATCGACGACGCCCTCGCGACGCAGCCGGCCGAGCAGCGGGTAGAGCGTTCCCTCGGTCGTCACCAGGCCGTCGGCGTCGCCGAGCGCGCGGACGAGCTCGTAGCTGTAGCGCTCGCCGTCGCGCAGCAGCGCGAGGACGCAGAACTCCAGCACGCCTCGCCGAAGTTGGGAGATTGCCGTTTCGCGGATCTTCGCTGCCATGCTACACAAGGTAGCAGGCTGCGCCAGGCCGCGTGAATCTGGTCGGCCCGCCGAACCGGTACCCTAATTCCACAATTCCGGTTGGGATTTCCTTTTGGCACGTCAGAACACCGCCCAAGCAGAGGGGCCGTCCCCGACTTCGGAGGCGGCCCAACTCGAGTTCCGCAACGTTGAGAAGCGGTACCCGGGGCAGCGCGAGCCGGCGATCCCCGACCTCAGCCTGAGTGTCTCAGCCGGCGCGGTGTGCGTGCTCGTCGGGCCCTCCGGCTGCGGCAAGACGACGGCGATGCGCCTGATCAACCGGATGATCCCCCTCACCGGCGGGGACATCCTGCTCGGCGGGCGCAGCGTGCTGGAGCGTGAGCCAACCGAGCTACGGCGTGAGATCGGCTACGTGATCCAGCAGATCGGCCTGTTCCCCCACCAGTCGATCCGTGAGAACGTCGCCACCGTGCCGCGCTTGCTCGGTTGGGACAAGCCTCGGATCGCAGCGCGCGTGAACGAATTGCTCGAGCTGATCGGGATGGATCCCGACGAGATCGGCTCCCGCTACCCGAGCCAGCTGTCGGGCGGCCAGCGCCAGCGGGTGGGCGTGGCCCGCGCGCTGGCCGCTGACCCGCCGCTGATGCTGATGGACGAGCCGTTCGGCGCGATCGACCCGATCAACCGCGCCCGCCTCCAGGACGAGTTCCTGCGGCTGCAGGAGCAGGTGCGCAAGACGGTCGTCTTCGTCACTCACGACATCGACGAGGCAATCAAGATGGGCGACCGGATCGCGATCCTGCGGGAAGGTGGGCGCCTCGCCCAGTACGACACCCCGACCGAGATCCTCACCAACCCGGCCGACGAGTTCGTCGCCTCGTTCGTCGGCGCCGACCGGGCGCTGAAGCGGCTCGGGCTTTCGACGCTCGAGGAGGTGACGCTGCTCGCACCGAACGGCGATCGGCCGACTGACAACCGGGTCGCCGTCACGGCCACCGTGCGCGATGCTCTGTCGGCCCTGCTCGCGGGCGGTGGAGCGCCGCTCACCGTCGTGGACCACGGCGGCGAGGTTGTCGGGCTCGCCACGCTCGAGCTGATCGGGGGTCTCCTCGGAGACGGCCGGTCGGCGGAGCCCGCGGCGTGAACCTCGTCCTCGCCAGCGGCGGTCCGGTGATCCCCAACTTCGGCGGGGGCGCCGCCTCGTACGCGTGCGAACGCGCCAACCGCATCTTCTGCTGGAACTGGGTGTCGCAGAACTGGAGCGGGATCCTGTGGCCGGCGCTGCGCCAGCACGTCGTGCTGACGCTGATCGCGATCGCCTTCGGGTTCGTGATCTCCACCGTGCTGGCGCTCCTCGCCTACCGCCATCGGTGGGTCGAGCGCCCGGTGATCATCGTCACCGCCGTCCTGTACACGATCCCGTCGCTGGCGATGTTCGAGCTGCTGGAGCCGCTGCCTGGGTTCGGCCTGAGCCGCACCACGGCCGAGGTAGCGCTCGTCTCCTACACGCTGCTGATCCTGTTCCGGAACACCCTGACTGGCTTGCGTGACGTGCCGGACGAGGTGCGTGATGCGGCGGCCGGGATGGGGATGAACGCCCGCCAGATGCTGTTGCGGGTCGAGGTGCCGCTCGCTCTCCCGGCGATCATCGCCGGGCTGCGGATCGCCACCGTAACGGTGATCGCGCTCGGCACGATCGCCGCGCTCGTCGACGATCAGGGACTCGGGGTGCCGATCCTCACCGCGATCTCCAACGACGTGTTCAAGACCGAGCTGATCGCCGCAGGCGCCCTTGCCGTGGCTCTGGCGCTGCTGGCCGACGGACTGCTCGTGCTCGTGCAGAGGTTTCTGACGCCGTGGGCGCGGGCTGCGGGACACCGGTCATGATCGCCCGATCCAGGCCCGCGGCGACCGGCGGTGGCCGATGAACAGCTTCGTCCAGGCGTTCAGGTTCATCGGCCGCGACGGCCAGATCGCAGGCGAGCCGCAGCTCCCGACGCTGGTGCACCTCAGCCTCGAGACGCTGAAGATCGCCTCGTACGCGATGCTGATCGCCCTCGTGATCGCGATTCCGCTCGGGCTGTGGCTCGGCCATGTCCATCGGGGCTCGTTCATCGCGATCAACGTCGGCAACCTCTGGCGCGCGCTGCCGAGCTTGGCGGTGCTGGCGATCGGGGTCGCCTTCCTCGGGATCGGGCTGGGCAACGTGCTGCTCGCCCTCGTCGTGTTGGCCGTGCCGCCGATCATCACGAACGCGTACGTGGCGGTCGACCAGATCGACCGCGATCTGGTCGACGCTGCACGCGGGATGGGGATGACCGGCTGGCAGATCCTGCGCGGCGTCGAACTGCCGTTAGCCATCCCGCTGCTGATGGCGGGGGTGCGCACGGCGTCGCTATTCGTCGTCTCGACGACGACGATCAGCGCGCTGACCGGCTACAGCGGCAGCCTGGGAGACATCATCAACAACGAGACGAGCTACCACCTTCCCGGCGTGCTGGGCGCCGCGATCTGCATCGCGGCCCTTGCGCTTCTGTTGGAAGCCCTGCTCGCCGGGGTGCAGCGAGCGCTGACCCCGCGCGGGCTGAAGGTCGCGCGGTCCGGCCGGCCAGAGGAGTCGCTGGCTCCGCTGGTGTCCGAGCCCGCGTGACATCTGGCGACATGCAATGAGAGACCAAGGAGGACACGACATGCAGAGGAGTCGCACACAGTCGGTGCTGGGCGTGCTGTTGACGGTCGCGGTAGCCATGCTGGTGGCGGCCTGTGGAAGCTCATCGAGTTCGAGTTCGAGCTCGAGCTCATCGAGTTCGAGTTCGAGTTCCAGCCCGACAGCGAGCACGGGGACGACGGCTGCGACCAGTGCGGGCGCGACGCTGCCGGGCACGGGCAAGCCAGCGATTGCGCTTGGTGACGAGAACTTCGAAGAGGAATACGTGCTCGGGGCGCTCTACCAGGAGGCCCTTCAGGCCAAGGGCTACACCGTCACGCTGAAGGGCAACATCGGCTCGGCGGAGCTGACCTACAAGGCGTTCACCTCCGGCGCGGTCGACGCCTATCCCGAGTACACGGGGACGCTGCTGACCGCCATCGCCGACATCCTGGCGCCGCCGGCCAGCGCCGACGCCGCCTACCAGGAGGCCAAGGCCTACCTGGAGAAGCACGGCGCCACGATAATCGGGCCGACACCGTTCGCGGACTCCGACGCGGTCGGGACGACCGTGAAGTACGCCGCCGCGCATCACCTGACCACGATCGCCGACCTCAAACCGCTCGGCAAGAGCGTCACGATCGGCGGGCTGCCGGAGTTCCAGACGCGGGCGCAGGCTCTGGTCGGGTTGAAGAAGGCCTACGGGATCGACCCGACGTTCGTGCCGATCGCCAGCGGCCTCTTCTACAACGCGCTGGATTCGGGGCAGGTCGACACCTCGGACGTGTTCACCACCGATCCGGAGCTGAGCAGCGGCAAGTACGCCGTCCTGACTGATCCCAAGCACGTGTTCGGCTTCCAGAATGTCGGGCTCGTCGTCAAGCAGAGCGTGGTCACCGCGAGCGGACCCGCTTTCACGCAGACGATCACCGCGGTGAACAACCTGCTCACCCAGAAGGCGATCATCGCGCTCAATGCGGCGGTGGTCCTGGACAAGCAAGCGCCGTCGACGGTGGCGCACGCGTTCCTCAAGGCCAACGGACTGTTGTAACGCGAGGCGTTCGGTCATGTACGACCCGGCGGGGCTTGCCCGCCGGGTCGTGGCCACCGGCAGATCCCTCGGTTCGTCCGACAGTTGGCACGTACCTGTGATCAGCTCGTGAGAAGCGGCGGGGCGACGAATTGCTGGCGTGTGCCTGTCCTGGCAGCCGCCTCGATCGTAGCGAGCAGCCCGTGGTACCCGACCGCTGTGTCAAAGCTTGGGACAGGCTGGCGCCGCTCGGATATCGCGGCCGCTACCTCGCGGTAAAGAGCTGCAACGTTGGTCGGTGGGCCGCTTGGGACAGCCGCCGGGACGGAGCGGTAACTGTCAGGCACCAGCAGCTGCTGTGCTTCACCGACGGTGCTCGCCAGCTTGATCGCCCAATCCGCGATGTGGATCGAGCCGCTCGGTTGCGCCGGCGTGATCGTGAGAGCACCGTCGGTGCCGACGATCTGGAGGACGAATCCGGCCGCGGCCGGCGGGTTGCCGCCCTGGAGCGTGATTGACACGACCGCGCCTCCGGGGAGCGTGCCGAGCACGCCGATCTGGTCGGGAGTGCCGCTCGGAATCCGTTCGCCCGTCTCGATCACGGTCGGCTCCGGGTCGAGGTTCGCGACCACCGCGACGAGCTGCTCGAGCGGCGTGCCCAGCGTCCTGGCCAGTGTCGCGAGCACGTGGCCGCCGGTGATCGTGAGGATGCTGACCCCTGCCGCCGGGCTCGCGGCCCACACCCGCTCCTGCGGGATCCGGCTGCCGCCAAGCCCACCGGAGACGATCACGCCGACGGAGCGAAGCTCTCCGATCCGCCCGTCGGCGATCAGGTCGGCGACGAACCGGGCACCTGCGCTATGAAGACCCTGCAGCCCGACGGCATGGACGGTTCCGGCGTTGCGAGCGAGTTGCGCCAGCGCATTTGCCTCCGCGAGGTCGACTCCGAGCGGCCACTCCGACAGCACGTGCTTGCCGGCGGCGAGTGCCGCACGGACCACCGCTGCGTGGCTAGGAACCTTGACTGTGACGGCCACCAGATCCACGTCTTGGTGCGCAACGAGACCGTCGGGGCTGTCGAATGCGAGCGGAACCCCGAACCGATCGGCGGTCTCCCTGGCGCTCCCCTTCCGAGTCGTCGCCACTGCCGCGATCTCGAACTCCGGCAGCTGCGCAAGCGCAGGCAGGTGTGCACTCGTACCCCACCCGCGGTTTGGGTTGGCACCCACGACTCCAACGCGGATCCGGCTCGACGGACTTTCTCCCCCAGCCATACGGCCTCCTTTTCGACTATTACAATTGACTTAGTCTACAAGGTGCGTGATGCCGCCCGATACGGAGCTCCTACTGCTCAGAAATACCCCGTCGTAACTGCTTCACCATCTTCCGGTATTTCACCTATCCGCGTACGGCCGAAGGTGCGCCCCGTCCTCGAGCAGGATCGCGATGGGGACCGTGGCTGGTCTGTCTGGGCGGGGGCTTGCACGAACGCTGCGAACGGTTGGTCAAGTTCAGCGGCGAGATGTCCGCGTCGATGAAGCGCCAGCTCAGCGGCACGGAGCTGAGCTGAGCGCTGCCCGCGAGGGCTGATCTTGGCTCGCAAGCGCCGGTTGATCGGAGCCGATCGCGGCGAGGCCGGCGGATCGAGCGCGTCTGAGGAGCCCAGAAGCCCGAGCCGGTCGCCAAACGTGACATACCGGCAAAATCGCGCCCGGGCACGTCACGTTGTGTCCCGCAGACGACCACAACGTGACAACCGAGACGGTCAGATCACCGGCTGTAACGTTGTTCCAGCCTCGACGCGCGCGTCGGCATCGCGACCTGCGATCGTTTCTGGTCCAGCGGCGGTGAGGACCTCGTGCGGCTCGGCGAAGATCGCCGCAGGGTCAAGCGTCTGCGGGCACGGGACCCGGCTCCCCGTGCCGCAGCGAGCTAGCGCCCGAC
>JBEKRJ010000268.1:0-6663 GCA_049518835.1 Solirubrobacteraceae bacterium | reverse complement strand
TCCGGACCCCACGCGACCGTCGTCCACGCCTCGCCGAGCCACCAGGTGGGCACGGGGCGGCCGGCCGGCCAGTCGATCTCAAGGGCGACGGCGCGCCGTTGGACGGCCTCGATGAGCAGCGTCTGCTCGACGGTGGGCCGGTCGCGCCACCGGCCGATCGCCTCGTTGGCGATCGCCCACGTTTCGCTGTCGAGGTCGCGCCGGCCGCCGGCGTTCCGGTTTCGCGACGTCGTTTGAGGCTCGACCGACGCTGGGGCGGCGTGCGGAGTCCGTGGCTCGCCCGCCTGATCGTGCCGTTTCGGGGTGGTGCGATGGCCGTCGGTTGTCGGGGCGGATGCTGGCTTGGCGCGGTCGCCCGTGAAAGCACTCTGATACGTATCGGAGCCTGATTCGGCTGGTAGGTAGCTCCGCAACGTAGTTGCGGTCCCTACGGGTTGCGTCAGATGTGGATTAGTAGATCCTGCGACTGTTGCGCACTCAAGGGACTCCCGGATGCGGGCCCGGACCCGCACGCGCGCGTCGTGCTCGGCGACCGCGCGACGACGTGCAACGGACCGCGCGCGGCGCTGGGAGCGGTTCAGCCGCGCTCGGCGCAGGATCGCCGACAGATCCCTGCGGCGGCCTCGACGGTCCCGCAGCCGCTCCCTGTGCGCCCATCCGCGGCGGCGGCAGACGGCCGCCTGGAGGAGCTCGGCGGGCAGCTCCGGCGTCGCGTGCAGTTCGATGATCGTCCGCCACCAGAACCCCTGGTCGTCCTGCTGCGGCGTGTGCGACACCAGGCCGGCATCCTGGAGCCAGTCGAGCCACCGCTGCACGCTCTTGCGATGCCGCTTGACGAGCTGCTCGCGTGATCCGGTCCAGCCCATGACCGGCGCGAGGCCGGCGATGAGCTGCGCCAGCGAGCACGCGTAGCGGCTGCTGCCATCCTTGCCGGCCCACTTCTCGCCGCGCGCCCGCCGCCACAGGTAGGCGAGCACGGCGGCCGCGCTCGCCTCGATGCGGGCGTCCCACTCCTGCGCGCGGCCGCGCTGCTCGCGCGCCCGCTTGACGGCGGCGAGCACCTCGACGGGTAGCGGCTCCGTGGGCAGGCTGGCGGCGTGGCGGTAGCCGCGGCGTGTCGGCGACTTCGGTCCGCGTCGTTGGCGGACTGTGGTGGCGAGTGCCATCGGGAACGCCGCGGGTAGGCGGCGCTCGCGGCGGCACTCGCGCGTGCAAGGTCTGCGCCGCGTCCGGTTCCGTCCGGGTGGCGCTGATACGCTGTGCCCCGAGCGATCCACTCAGGGCTTCGGGCGCGCGCCTATCGCGCTATCGGGGACCGGCCACTTTCACCGTTAGACCGAGCCTGGCAGCTCGGTCGCGGTCTTTAAGGGCCGCTGTGCAGGATGGTCACGTCATGGCATACCGCCCCGTAGTGTCACTACGGCCGCGGACGGCGTCGTGTACGGCCGCCGACACGCGCGTGTAAGGAGGAGTCGTCCGCCCCGCGGCGCGGACGGCCGCCAGCGGGCCGCAAGCGCCGCCTGACGGGTGCGTTGCGGTCATCGCCCGAATCCCATGCCACGCCGCCGCGGCTCTCGCACGTCCGCGGTCACGTGGAGCTGCTCGGCGAGCTCGTAGCGCAGGCGCACGAACTCGCGGCCGCCCGGCGTACGGTCGAGGCCGCGCAGCCGCGCCGCGAGCGAATACACGTCGCCGGCGGCACCGCAGCTCGTCGCATAGCAGCGCCAGCCGCGGTCGGGATCCTCGTAGGCGCGCAGGCTCGGCGTGCGCTCACGGCCACCGTTGTGGAACGGGCATTGCACGTAGCCGTGCCGGTCAACCTCCCGGCCGGTCAGCGCCGGCACGTACTCGCTCGCGGGGATCGCGCGCAGCGGATCATCGGCGGCGGCGCGGAGCACGGTCGGGCTGCGCTCCTCGTGGCGTTCCACGGCGAGAGCGGCGATCCAGGCGGGTAACGGCACGATCAGGCGCGAGTCGAACCGGCCGCCAGTCCACTCGTATCGCTGGCCGGTGTGCGGATGCACGCTGGGCGGGGCGACGATCATCGCGCCGGCGGCGCGGATCTCGACGCCGGGTGCGGGCAGGAACGTCCGCAGATCGCGAGGCCCTCGGTAGTAGGCGTGCTGGCCGCCGCCTCCGGTCCGGACGGTCAACGTCGGCGCGAGCGGGCCGTGCGCTTGCTCGAGGTCGGCGAGGGCGCGGTCGCCGTCGTGCTGCGGATCCACATCGACCACGATCAGGCCCGCGCCGCAGCGGATGCCCACGTTGCTGTCGGGCCGGGCTCGCCACCACGCCTGCACGCTGTCGGCCGTGGCCTGCCAGTGCAGCCAGTCCTCGGGGACCGGCCGTTTGGAGTGCTCGGCGAGCGGCACGGTCCGCGGCAGGTATGCGATCGCGGCGTCGAGCAGCTCCTGTCGGTTCAGCGGGGTCGCGAGCGGGCGCGTCACGTCGGCACCGGGTAGTCGGTGGTCCCGACCGTCATTCCGGATGAGAGGCCCGCGCCCGTACCACTGTTGGCGCCGAGCTGGTTGAGCAGGTAGCGGAAGTCCGCGCCCGGGACGGTTGCGATCCCCTCGTCGTACGCGTTCCCGTCGTAGTCATGCCCAAGCGGGTAGCCGCCCGGCCCCGGCTGCCACCAGCCGATCTCGATCCTCGTGCAGCACGGCGCATACGTCGCAACCGGCCGGCCCGCCTGCACTGTCTGACCGACCGCCACCGTCGGCGTGATCTGCTCGGAGATGTACCAGAGGTCTCCTGACAGCGATCCGTCCATGAGTTGCATGACGATCGCGGGCTGGCCCTCGAAGAACGGGATGATCATCAGCACCTTCGAGTCGCCGAGCGCAACGATCGGCGAACCGACCGTCATGCCCGCGTCGACGCCCTGGTCGGTCCGCTCCCAGCTGAGGCCGGTTGCGCGCTCGAACGGGTTCACATAGCCGGAGTCCGAGACGGGCACGCCCGCCGACACCGGACATTGAGACACGGGTTCCGACACAGACACAGTCGTGGCCGAGCGGCCGGTGACGGTCGTGTAGTCGGCCGGCAAGTCCGGATAGCCGCTCGTGGCCCAACCGGACGTCTGGATCGCCTGGATCTCCGCAGCCGGCGGCTGGCCTACAGTCGTGAGGATCGCCTGAATACCCGAGCCGGCGCCCGGATAGCCGGCAACAGCAGTATCCGACCCGCCCATCCACTCGTACGTGCTGTCCGCGGCCGACACCGGGCTCGCCCAGATGTTGTCGCCGGCACCGTAGGTGATCGGGCCGGTGTAGCCGATGTTCAGCCAGTCATTGTTGTTCGCCCATGCGCGGTCGGCGGCGGCCGACCCGTTCTCCTCGGCGAGCAGCCACGCCGCTACGACATCAGGATCTAGGCCGGTGCGGGCGACGAGCTCGCTGCCGAACAGCCGTTGATCGCTGGTTAGCAGCGGGGAGTTGACCGATCCCGTTGCGAGCGCCGGCGCGCCGCACGGCGCTGACTGCACGCCTCCGCCGAACAGCACCAAGGACGAGAGCATGATCAGGCCACCGGCGAACACGACGAACGCGGCCGCGCCACGCACGATGAGCCTCACTGTGCACCGCCGTTCGAGTCACCCTTCTGCCACTTTCTGTGACCGTATGACACGGCTCTGGCGACGCAGGACCGGAGTGTGACCCGGTTACCGTTGCGCGCGCCCGCGGCGTCAGCGGCTCCGGACGCCAGCGCGCACAGCCGCTTGTCCAGGTAGTAGCGGCGCAGGTCCACCCACAGCGGCGGAGTGCGCCCGTAGATCAACAGCGCCGTCGCCTCACGCGCCTCACGCAACTGGTGCGGCGGTATGAGCGGCTCAAGCTGCTCGGCGACCGTGGTCGACCGGCCACCCGCCGCCAGCAAGCCCGACGGCGCGTGCCGGGACCGGCGGGTGACGTGCTGCTGACCGACGACCTTCTCGACGTACTGCAACGATGCGGGATCGTTCAGGCCGGCGCACAGCAGCTTCGCGGCGTGGTTGGCGAGGATCGTTTCCGCCTTCGCATCCCCGTAGCGCAACTTGAGCTGCGCCAGGTTCTGGACGGCGGTCAGGAGCTGCACTCCCCTGGATGCGCCCGCGCTCGCATACCGGTCCAGGGCGCCAACAGGGCACGTGTTCGCGACCTCGTCGAGGGCGACGAGCACGGCGCGGTCGAGGTGGCCGGCCTGCTGGCGTTCGGCGTGCTCGAGTAGGCCGCCGATGAGGTGTGCGACTAGCGCGCCGAACAGCGGCGCTAGGACTTCCTGCTCCTCCTCAGTGCCGACGACGTAGAGCGTGTTGTGGCCTTTGCCGCCGAGCAGCCACTCGACGGTGATGTCGCTCTCGTTGGTGGCGTGCAACACGCTGGGGTCCTGCCACGCCGCCAACGACTGCGCGAGCGTGTTGAAGACGCTCATCTTGTACTCGTCGTGCGAGCTGCTGACCAGCGTGATGTTGTCGACGGCCGCCTGATAGCCGTCGACGCCGGACCGCTTGAGCAGCTGCACGGGCTGCGTGAACTCGCCGTGCTTGATCCACGAGAGAACGTCGCCCATCGTCTTGGGCCCGTGGTAGGCGGCGAGGAGTAGGGGGCCGAGCAGCTCGCTCGATCGGCCGCGGAAGTGCCGGTCGTTCTCGCTGCTGATGCCGGATGGTTCGACGCCGACCTGCACGAGCGCGTCGGCGACCTTCCGCGCTTGCCGCCAGCCGCCGCCGGTGGCGTGGATCGGCGACCACGTGCCGTGCGGCACGCCGTCATACATGCCGGCGGGGTCGAACACCTTGACCTTGCCGACCTCGCCGCGCCGCTTGACGGTCGCGCGGAGAACGTCGCCCTTCACCGACGTGGAGATGACGGGCGCCCGCCACTCCAGCACGTTCGGGATGATCAGCCCCGACGTCTTGTAGGCATGCTGCGTGAGGCCGGCGATCAGGCAGCTCGATCGCTCGTGGGTGGCGATCAGCGCGCCCTGGTGGCGGCCGAGGACGATCCGGCCGGGCGCGGGGCCGCGGACGCGCAACGGCTTCAGGTCGCGGCCGTCGGCCCACTCCGCGCCTTGACCGTCGCGGCCGCCGCGGATGCGGCGCACCGCCCGCCACGCGCCGTACGCGGCGAGGCCGCCGCCCGTCAGCACCTCGATGGGCAGGCTCCCTGACCCGTACGGGCTGGCCTGCGCGAGCAGGTCGATCACCATGCCGCCATCCCTTCGTTCGTGTTGATCAGCGGTCTGTCGACGCGGGTGAGCAGGTGCTTGACGAGGAACCGACGGCGGCCGACGTGCCACAGCGCGACGCCCTGGCCGAGGCGGGCGAGCAGCTGCTGCTCGGTGCGCGACAGGTCGAGCAGCTCCGCGGTCCTCGGGATCTCGGATGGTTCCTGGCGGTAAAGGACGCGGGTCGCGCACTCGCTGATCAGCCCCTCGGCGAGCCGTTTGGCGATGCTGCCCTCCACCCCCGCCGCGGACAGGTCGGCGAGCTTGTGGAACGCCAGCAGCCACGCGTCGCCGAGATCGCGCGACACCTTCACGCGGTCGGTCAGGTACTCGGGCACGCCCTCCACGCTGAGCACCTTCCACGCCTCGTCGACGATCCGCTCGGCGTGCTGGCGGTCGCCGTTCTCGCGGCGTTGCTGCCGGCGCGCGTCTAAGAACGCGGTGCAGGCGATCACGGCGGTACCCAAGGCGAGGCTCTCGTCGCGGGCGTGCATGTACCGGCCGATGCGGCTGATGTCGAGGCACACGACGGGGTTGTCCCAGGCGCCGGCGCCGACGCTCGTGGGCCGGTCAAACAGGCCCGCGAGCGTCCCTTCCTGCAGCTTCACGAGCGCCATCAGGCAGTCGCGCATCGCCGCCTGGCAGTCGGCCCGCTTGAGCCGCAGCACGTCCGCGACCGTCTGCGACGGCGCCTCGAGCTCGGCGACGACGTCCGGGATCACCACCTCCCTGTCGCTGTGGCGCTCGTCGACGGCGCGCAAGGCGGCGGCGAGGCCGTTCTCCTCCTCCGGGCTGATGTCACGCCGCAGCTGGGCGCGGACGACGGCGCACAGCATCGACACCCTCGACTCGCGGGTGCCGCATCGCTCCAACGGGTTCAGAGAATGGCCCGGCTCAAGCCGGATCGTCTCCCCGTCTAGCGCGTCGACGGTCGACGCGTATTCGCCCTTGCGTTCGATGATCTCGGCGCGCCGGCCGAAGTACCGCTGGCGGATCACCTGCGATTTCAGGTTCGCGCTCTTGCCGGCGTCTTTCGCGCCGATGGTCAGTAGGCACGGATCATGCAATTGGCCCGTCTCATACAGCGTCCACGGGTCGTAGATGAACGGTGCGCCGGTCAGCAGGTTGGTGCCGAACCGCATCCCTTGATGGCCGAGGCCGCGCTGCACGACGTGCGGATAGAGAGCCTGCGCGTCGGTCGTGCACGCGCGGTGCGTGACGCGCAGCCGCGCGGTTCGCGTCCTCATCGGGCAACCTCCGTGCGGGCCTCGTTCAGCAGTCTGCGGTAGTGCTCCTCGCGCTCGTGCGACTCTGCAAGCCAGTCGTGCGACTCGTCGAGCCAGTCGCGGTACATCAACTCGGACTCGCGCGCCGCCTGCGCCCTGTGATGCAGGTCGCGCGCCTTCCACCGCGCAGCGTCGACTAGGTCGGCAACCCCGGCGATCAGGCCGACTG
>JBEKRJ010000267.1:0-6673 GCA_049518835.1 Solirubrobacteraceae bacterium | reverse complement strand
GGGGCTGGAGCAACTGCTGCAGCGACGATGACCGGGGTCGATGCCCCGCACAGGGCTCTGTTGATGATCGTCGACGGGCTGACGCGCGGGCAGCACGAACTTGTCCGTGGTGCGTACTCGGTGCTGGGAGCCTCGGTGCCGATGGTCGGCGGCTGCTCGGCCGACAACCAGCAGTACGTGCTGACCAATCAGTTTCATGGCACCGGCGCAGCCATCGAGCGACTTGTCGACTCAATCGTTGCTGTCGGCCTTGGGTCCGATGCGCCGATTGGCATCGGCATCGCGCACGGTTGGGCCAAGCACGGCGACCCGATGGTCGTCACGAGCAGCGACGGGGGCGAGGTATTCCTCATCGACGACGAGCCCGCACTCGATGTCTACCTGCGCCGGATCGGCGCTGGACGCTCGCTGATCGACGACGCTGATGCGTTCCGCGCGGCGGCGTTCGACCATCCGCTCGGAATGTCGCGTCGCAGCAGCGAGGACATTCGCGTCGTGCACAGCGCCGATCGCGACCGGGGGTCGCTGCTGTGCCTCGCGGACGTTCCCCAAGGCGCGCTGGTGTGGACGATGACGACGCAAGCCGATGCGCTCGTGGCGGCCGCCGGCCGCTCGTGCGGGATGGCGGTCGATGGCCTCGGCGGTCAGCCGCCGCTTGGAGTCGTGGTCTTTGACTGCGGCGCGCGAAAGCTCAAGCTCGGGCAGGACAAGCTCTGCGCCGAGCAGGCAGCGATCGCGACCGCGGCTGCCGGTGCGCCGTTCGCCGGCTTCTACACCTTCGGCGAGATTGCGAGGACACGAGGCTCGCGCGGGATGCACCATCTGACCGTCGTGAGCCTCGCGCTGGCGTGATCGCACCCCGGCCGAGGACGAACGGATGTCCTACCACTGGTCGATCCATCAGCTGACTGAGTACCTAGTCAGCGTGAGCGAACCCCAGGACCCCGGCGCTGCGGTCATGGTCGCGCTCGAGCGAGCGATCGAGGCGTTAGACGCCGAGCTGGGGGCAGTGATCATCGACAGCGAGGTCAGGGGGAGCGTGGGATTCGGCCGTCAGGGCGTGCCCAAGGCGTTCATCGCCGCTGCGCGCGACCGCGTCGGCGTCGAGATCCCAGAGATCGGCACAGCGCATATCCTCCGCGCGCGGCTCAGACACACCCCCAACCCCACGAGTGAGTCAGAGGCATGGCTCGTCGTCGGGCGGGTCAGCGAGGAGTACGCCGCCGAGGAGGACCAAATGCTCCGAGGGATGGCAATCGTGCTGGGGCTGGTGCTGCACAACCTGCAGACGCTCGAGGCCGAACGCTCGCGCCACCGGCTGGTCGAGACCCTGCTTGACATCCAACGAGCGATCTCGGCTCACCGCCCGCTGAACGAACTGCTCGACGCGAACACCGCCGGCGCGTCGTCGCTACTCGGCGGCTGCCCGATCGCGCTCCTGCTTGCTGATCCGCTTACGCCAGGTGCGCTCACGCCCGCTTCGGTCCGCGGCTGGCCCGACTTCAACCAGGCGACGCTGCCCGCAGTCGCTCAGACGCTCGCGATTAACCAAAACGCGGACGACTGCCACAGCTCTCAAGAACAGCAGAGGCTCGCCGAACGGGTCATCGTCGCCGGCGAAACCGCCGGCTGTCTACTGGCCCAGCCAGCCCAGCAGGGCGCACGCCGTCGCGAGCAGAGCGAGATGCTGACCGCGTTCGCTCAACAGGTCAGCCTCGCTCTCACCGACGCGCGTGCACTCGACGCGCTGCGCGAGGCCCACCACGATGCGATCACGGGCCTACCGAACCGTCGCCTGTTCCTGGAACGCCTCGAGCAGACCCGGAGCGCCGCACTCGTATCCGGGCAGGAACTCACGGTCCTGTTCGTTGACCTTGACAACTTCAAGACCGTCAACGACACGCTCGGCCATCGAGCGGGCGACGAGCTGCTCGCCGAAGTCGCCCACCGGATTACCGCCTGCATACGCGCGCACGACACTGCCGCACGCCTCGGTGGCGATGAATTCTCGGTCCTTGTCGACCGCGGGGGTCTGGACGTCGGCAAAATGCTGGCCGGGCGGATCATCGAAAGCCTCGGCGAAGCGCTCACGATCTCCGGCCGCGAGGTGTCCGTCAGCGCCAGTGTAGGGATCGCCTCGCTGACTCCCGCCCACGAGAACGCGGGCGCGCTGGTCAGCGATGCAGACGTCGCCATGTACCGCGCCAAGCGGTCAGGCCGCGGTCGGTGGGTCGCCTTCGAGCCCCGTATGCACGACGAGATCATCAACCGCCTCAAGCCGCGGACCGACTCTCATCGCTCACACGACGATCGGACACTGACGGCGCTGGCCCAGGTCGGAATCGACCCACCCGCGGCCGAGCTCACTATCGCAGTGGACGACGAAGCGCGAGCCGAGCAGGCATCGAGTGCGCTCGTCGATCATACAAGCAGCGGCGGTCCTCACACGGTGTGGACAGTACGCTGACGCCCGACCAATGAGCAGGCAAGAGTCGGGGAAACGCGATCCACGGCCAGCGCTACGTGTGCTCAGCCTCGATCGGCGTAGTGATGCTGGACGCGACGAAGCCTCCGCCGAGGAGGCGCTGATCGCGGCTGTTGAGCGCCGTCGATCTCCGGCATGGTGGCGCCGCTGTGGGGCAGCATCGGAGGGTCAGGGTCGGGTAGGCAGGAGGCGCCGCGCGCCGCACGGCGAAGCCGACTGGCACCGGTTTCCTCCCGCCCCCCTATCAACCGGACGTTGGGTTTTCCCCAGTCCGGCTGCAAACGAGCGCATCTCAACGACCGCATTCCCCCGCCCGTGATGGCGACGGGCTCTCCGACCAGCCCCGATGCCACCACCGCGCGCAAGGTTGGCTTGCCGCCTTCGCCGCCCCCACAGGAATTGACCACTGGGCCCGCAGCCATACCGGCACTGCGCCTGGGCGCGTGATAGCCCGAAGGCACTACGCCCGGCCTTTCCTGCAAGCGACGGCCGCACTCGCCCAGAGGCCCTTTGCTCAAGCGAGGTTGTGTTGTCCTCGCCGTCATCGCTAATACGGCCTCAGCCGCCAGTCTGGAGCCCTCTCGACGACTTCCCGTTTCACCGGTTATACGCCGAGTCCTCGCCATACGGCCGGGTCTTGGCTGGACCCCAGACCTTCCCCGCTTTGAGCCACCGATCCTTGCCTTGGTGCCACCGCCCCTACGCCGGAGAGCCCCGCGAGTGCATACGTCCGATTCCTTCCCCGCGGGCATTGGCCTTCGCCCTTTCGCAACGGGCTCGGCGCTCCCATGGTCCCACAGTCGGCATTGAGCGCCCCCCGAAGGAGGCTCTTTGGTGGGTCTTCCTAACGACGCTGCAGCGTTCGCTTGATGCTGCGGCCCCAAGGCTTGCTTGCCCCGCGCGCCAACCAGCCCGGGCCACGAAGGACCGGGCCGCCGGGACTTTTACTTCCGGGCTTTCACGCCCAGGGGTCGCCCCCCGGACGCGCCGGATATCACTACCTGGCCAATCGAACAATTCCCAGGACGGGACTCTCGCCCGCTGGATCGATGCTGTTACGGGCTGCACTACGAAAGAAGAAGTAAGCCCGTTGGTGACCGCGGGGCTCTGCGCCGCGGCGTTCGCCGACGAACTGCTCCCGCTTGGAATCAACCTGCACATCGGGTGCCCCCGCGTCGCCGTCGGGTCGCTCCGGGCCAGAGTTCACGCGGCGGCGTCCCTCCAAGCGTATGCGGGTTTGTCTTCCCGGCTCGGTTCGTCCCGGCGAGCTCTCACGTCTGGCCTTCACTTTCGCACGCGAACCTTGGTCGGATTAGTCTTCTTGGACGTCGATGAAGTAAGCGCGCTTTGAGATTTCGTCCTGATTGGGCTTGCGCCTCGTCTCCGGCTCACGCGGGTTGGCGGGCTTGGCGATCGGTGCCGGTGCGCCTTTGTCGGCTGGTAGCGACGGAGCGGCAGCCTTGCTTGGGTTTCAACTAGCGGGTCGGCCGCTGTCGGTCAGGCGCCACTCGGGTTCGTTGGTGCCGGCGTCGCCGTCGCGCTGCTCGACCCATCGCCGCTGTAGGAGTTGGTGCAGCCGTTCTGCGAGGGCGGCGGCGGGGGTCTCGTGGCCGCTGGAGATGGTCAGGCTGCGACGGATCGCTGCTTGCGGCATCCAGCCGAAGTGGCTGATCCGCCACATTTCGTCGAGCAGTGTCTGCTCGTCGGGCTGCGGCGGGAGATCACGGCTGGCGGGGCGCATGGGCGGACTCCTCAGCTGGCGTTCGCAGGCGCGGCGTCCGGCTGCCTTGGGCGGGACCCTCGCGGCAGCATCGCCCTAACGCAGCGTACGCACTCATCGTACTGGTGAGGCTGTCATGCGCGATCCGCCGCTGCAAGGGGACGCGCCGGCCGAGTTTGGAGGATATGGCGGCTCGTGCTTAGCGGTCGACGGCGTCGCCGGCCGGCTCGGCCGCCTGCGAGCGGCTCGACACCGAGCCGCTGCTACCCGCGGTGATCTACGTCCTATGCCACCGCGCTGACGGAACTCGAGCACGCGTCGTATCTGGCGCAGCAGCTCGACGCCGCGTGAAGCGGGTCGCGAATTGCGCGCGCGGCCGCCGGCGCGCGCCGAGTCCGCTGCTGGTTGGTGTAGCGGCCCTGGCTGCGGGCCCTTAGGCAGCGAGTCGGCCGGACGAACCGACGGCAACGCTGCACTGGCTCTCTCGAGCACCGCGGAATCTTTCGAGTATCAAGCCGTGAGTCCTCTCGCGAGCAGCATGATCCCCTGCCGAGCAGACCGGCTGTTTAGGTCTGCAGACTGAATGGCGGGTAGCGGTCGGTGATCAGAAGAAAGGCGTAAGCCGCGACGCGGGTTATGCCAGCGGATCACGCCCTCGATGTACTCAAACACGGAGCGCGGATAGCGACCCGTGAGCACGATCGCGAACCAGGCGAAGATGGCGGCTAGCAACGCGCCGATCGTGAGGAAGATCAGCGCGATGTAGTGAGGGATCGCCAACAGCCACTTGACAAGCGGCAGGCCCCGGCTCAGATCGCGCTCGGCGTCGGGATACGGGAAGGCGAGGCGGACGGCCTGCTGCTCGTCGGTGGAGGGATAGTGGTCGTCCATCAGCGCGAGGTAGACCGCGATCCGATTGGTGAACCGGGCCAGCTGCAGATTCCAGTCATACCACCAGCGCGGGTACTTTTTGCGGAACACCAGCGTCAGCAGCACTGGGATGAACAGCGCCCCGATGCCGCCGCCGGCGTAGCGAGCGCCAGCGCCTCCGACGTTGGCCCCGAAGCGGCCGCCTTCGACTGTGGCGGCCAGGATGGCGATCGGGATGATCGTGAAGATCCGAAGAGCCGTGCTGATGCGGTTGAGGCTGCGGTCGGGATAGTCGACCGAGAACGTGAGCGGGTAGCCGTGGCCCCAGCCCGGCGGGACTCCGGCGCCCGGCGGAGGTGCGGGCATCTGCCCTGCGCTTGGCATGTTCGCGCTTTCGACGCCAGCGTTGGATTTCCTGCCGTGGGACTGGCCCAGCCAGCCCGTTGTGTGTTGAGCGACACGCTGGATGGGTGATCACGAGGACGTCCAACCCCGCTGGGACCGTCCGGGCGGCGCGGCGGCGTCATGATCGTCGCTGGCGGCGTCAGTGACGCAGCTGCCGGCGTGGCTCCTCGCCGGACCGGATTGTAGGGTCTAGACGGTGATGCACGACACTCGGCGCCGGTTTCACGAGGACTTGGAGAAGCTCGAGCGCCAAGCGCTGGGGGCCCTTGATCTTGTTCTCGGGCAGCTTGATCGGGCGCTGCAGGCGGTCAGCGATCACGATGTCGACCTCGCTGGGCTGGTGATCGCCGATGACGTCCGGATCGACGGGCGCTTCCTCGACGTCCATCAGGGAGCGTTGTCGCTGCTCGCGCGCCAGGCGCCGGTCGCGGGCGATCTGCGGATGATCGTGGCGCTGCTGCACACGATCCAGTGCATCGAACGGATGGGCGACCAGTGCGCCAACATCGCCAAGCTCGTTCCGTTGTCAGCCGAACCGGCGCCCAAGGACCGTGAGATCCTCGACGCGATCGAGGGGATGGGTCGGCTCGCGCGACATCTGGTCAGCGAAACCAGACTGGCATTCAAGTCCCGCCACGTCTCGCTCGCTCGCGGCCTTGCCGGCGAGGGCGCCGGGATCGGCTGGCTGAGTCGGCAGGTCTTTGGCCGTGCCCTGGAGATCGGCGACGATGCCGGCGTGCGCGAGTGGGCGATGCTCATGATCCTCGTCGCCCGCGCCCTCGAGCGAATCACCAACAACGCCATCGAGATCGCCGACCAGACGGTGTTTGTCGTGACCGGGCGCTTTCGCGAATCTCCCGGCGCATCGCCGGCTGCGTAGACGTCCGCCAACCATCGCCGCCACGCCCGATACCAACGAGTCTGGCGAGTGGCGTCAGCACCGCGAGATCTCAAAGGCATTGCTTGTGCCCGAGAGCAGCCACGGGCATTCCTCGGCGCCCAGCTCGAACAGCCGGCGGGTCCGGTCGCGTGGCCGGCTTGCACTAGTTGCAGCAGTCCGACGTCGTCGCGCCCGACAGCCCGATCAGCGGACGTCCTGTGTCAACCCCCGGATGAGAAGTCGTCGAATCGGGGTTCGGGCAGATAGTCAACGTCAACGTCAGTTGCTGGTCGGCGCCGGTCTTCAAATGGAC
>JBEKRJ010000266.1:0-6687 GCA_049518835.1 Solirubrobacteraceae bacterium | reverse complement strand
GTCATCCTCGTAGGTGCCGCCAGCGCCGATGTTGCTCTTGATCGAGTCGAAGATCGTGAGCCCCTGGCCGACCAGGCCGGCGGCGATCTCGCCGAGGCCGTCGGCGCCGTTGAGGACGTTGATGTTCGCGTTGGCGAGCCCGGAGGCGGCCTCTCTGACGATCTGAGGCAGCTGGTCGATCAACATCCGGTCGAGCGCGACGCGGTGGTGCGACGCCGCCGCGGCGGCCTGGACGCGCATCCGCTCGGCCTCGGCCGCGGCGAGCACGCGCGTCTTCTCGGCCTCGGCCTCGGCGGGCTTGACGACCTCCGCGACGAGCTGCTGCTGGCGCAGCTGGGCCTGGCGCTGGGCGAGCTCGGTCTGCGCGGCGATCACCTCGCGCTGGGAGCTGGCCTGTGCGAGCGGCCCCGCCTGGGCTGCCTCGGCTTGCGCCTTGTCGACCTCGGCCTTGTACTGCGCCTGGACGATCGCCGTCTGGCGCGCGTACTCAGCCTGCTTGCGCTGCGAGTCCTGCTCGGCTTCGGCGGACGCCTGGTTGGCCTGGGCTTGGGCGATCTTCGCCTGGCGCTGGATCGCGGCGTTGTGCGGCGCGGCCATCGCGTCGATGTAGCCCGCGCCCATATCGTCGATCGACTGGATCTGCAGCGAGTCGACGATCAGTCCCATCTTGACCATCTCCGCCTTTGAGCCGTCGAGCACCTCGGTCGCCAGCTTCTGGCGCTCGGTGACGATCTCCTCGACGGTCATCGAGCCGATGATCGAGCGCAGGTGGCCGGCAAAGATCCGCCCGGCGAGGACCGACATCTGATCCTGGTCTGAGAGGAATCGCTGCGCTGCGTTGACGATGCTCTCGGGATCGTTGCCGACCTTGAACGCGATCACCGCGCGCGCCTGCAGCGCGATGCCCTGCTTGGTGACGCACTGCTCGGCGACCTCTGCTTCGCGCATTGACAGGGTCAAGAAGCTGGCTTGCCGCATGAACGGTGCGACGAACGCGCCGTGGCCGGTCACGACCCGAAACGGCGTCCCATTCCGCCCGCTCTTTCCCCCGGAGATGAGCATTGCCTCGTCGGGCGCAGGCACGCGATAACCGAACATCATCTACCTCCTGTCAGGGCAGCCGGTGCTAGCCGCCGAACTCTTGCAGGGGCTCGCGCCATTCCATCACATCTAGCATCCGCCCCCCGCGCGCGTTGTACACGACTATGGTGGTCCCCTTCGCGAGCGGCTCCTCTGACCACGCCAGATACGCCTCCGTACCGCCGCGCATCTTGACCAGCACCTCTCCCGGCCCGCGCGACCCGCGCGTGGCGACGATCACCGTGCCAAAGCAGCCAACCGCGGACTGGTCTGCGCCCACCGGCGGGTTCTAGCAGTTGCAAGCGGCCGTCCGCCGTTGCGGTCGGGTACAGTGCGGGCGCCATTTCAGGCCAAGCATAGGCGTCCGGGTGCGTCGCGGCGCCAAAGGAGGAGGGACAAATGATCGTCAGCGCGCGCCATCCACGTCCATCGTCGCGCCGGCAGCGTCCACCCCGCGGACGCGAGTCGCGCATCGGCACCGCCAGGCGGCTGCTGATCGCGCTGCTGGCCGGCGCTGCGGCGCTCGGCGCGGGCATGACCGCGACCGCGTTCGCGGCGTCGCTGACGGTCAACGCAGCGCGCGTCGGGGCGACGATCAACCCGACGCAATTCGGAGCCTTCATGGAGGAGATCAACCACGCCGGCGACGGCGGCCTGTACGGCGAGTTGATCCGCAACCGCGATCTCAAGGAGGACCCGAACGCCCCCGTCTACTGGTCGGGCTACAACACCAACGGATCGCAGGAAAGCATCAGCCTAGACACGACGCAGCCGCTCAACAACGCCAATCCGGCAAGCCTGAAGCTGTCGATCGGCGCGATCACGTCCGGCGGCAGCGTCGGCGTGTCAAACAACGGCTACTGGGGCATTCCGGTCAAGCCGTCCACCACTTATCGGGTGTCGTTCTTCGCCAAGAGCAGCAGGCCGGCGTCGGGCTCGCTGACCGTGATGCTGCGCAGCCTGTTGCCCGGCCCGACGTGGGCGACGGCCACGGTCGGCAGCGTCACCAACCACTGGGCCAGATTTACCGCGACGCTGACGACGCCGGGCAACATCCCGGCGACGCTGAACAACACGTTCACGATTGCGACCAAGGACCCGGCCGACGCGGGCAGCACGCTGTGGTTCACGATCGTGTCGCTATTCCCGCCGACGTACGACAACGCGGCCAACGGCTTCCGGATCGACCTGATGCAGAAACTCGCCGCGCTGCACCCCGGCTACTTCCGCGTCCCCGGCGGCAACTACCTCGAGGGGCAGACGCTCGCGACCAGCTTCCAGTGGCAGAACACGATCGGCCCGATCGAGGATCGGCCCGGTCACGACGACAGCGCGTGGGGATACTGGTCCGATGACGGCATGGGCCTGCTCGAATGGCTCGAGCTGGCCGAGCAGCTGCACGCGCCGATCCTGCTGTCGCTCGATGCGGGCTATGCGCTGGACGGCGAGGTCGTGCCCCAAGCGCAGCTGGCGCCCTACGTCCAGAGCGCGCTGAACGAGATCCAGTTCGCGATCGGGGGGCCGAACACGCCCTGGGGCGCGCAGCGCGTCGCCGACGGACACCCGGCTCCGTTTGCGCTGACGATGGCCGAGATCGGCAACGAGGACTTCTTCGACAATACCGGCAGCTACAACGCCTACCGCTACCCGATGTTCTACGACGCGATCAGGGCAGCCGACCCGCAGCTGAAGATCGTCGCGACGACGCCGGTCACCAGCCGGCCGATGGAGATCCTCGACGAGCACTACTACAGCAACACGCCGGCGTTCTTCGCCGGCGAAGCGCATCTGTTTGACCATGTCAGCCGCAGCGGGCCCAAGATCCTGGTCGGCGAGTACGCCGCCGATGCGGGCAGCGGGCCGACCGGCACGCTCGCCGACGCGCTCGGGGAGGCCGCGTTCCTGACCGGCATCGAGCGCAACGCCGATGTCGTGATCGGCGCTTCCTATGCGCCGTTGCTGGTCAATGTCAACGCGCCCAACTGGCCCGTGAACATGATCGGCTACAACGGCCTCACGAGCTTCGGCTCGCCCTCGTACTGGGTCGCGAAGATGTTCGCCGACGGTCACGGGCACCAGGTCGTCGCGACCGCGCTGCGCGGCGCGAGCCGCAACGTGACCGACGTCGCCAGCCACGCCCGCGGTCACACGTATGTGGTCGTCGTCAACAACGGCGCCGGCGCGGTCAAGACGACCGTCAGGCTGGCGGGCCTGCGCGGCGGCGCCAGGAGCGCGACCGCGACGGTGCTGACCGGAGCCCCGGCGGCGATGAACTCGATCGCCGATCCCACTGCGGTGCTGCCCAAGAGCACCGGCCTGCGCGTCCACGGGCTCACGTTCAGCTACACGTTCCTCGCCCACTCGGTGACGGTGCTCAACCTCCGCACCGCGTAGGGCGCACCCGCCCGCGGGCCGCCTGCGGCAGCTGGTGCACAAGATCGTAACTTGTGTAAACATCTTGTTCTTGTAACTTGTACTAACAAGTACTGAGACGGCGTTGATGCTTGCCGGCGACACCGACCCACGGGGGTATCTCGCCGATGAAAATGCCGCCGCCATCTCGCTGGCGCTGGCCGGCATCCTGCTTGCCGGCTGTGGGCCGAGCTCGTCGAAGTCGTCGAGCTCGTCGAGTGCCGCCCACAGCTCGGCCGCCGCGGGCGCGTCGGCATCGACGAGCTGCCCGCATGACCCGGTTCGATTCGCGGTCGAGCCCTGCGACACCGGCCCCGCGCTTGACTCCGCGTACAAGTCGCTCGCGGTCGATCTCGGGGCCAAGCTGGGTGCAGCTGATCATCTCCAACACGTATGTCGCCGAGATCGAGACGATGCGCGTCGGCCAGCTCCAGATGGGCGAATTCGGTCCCCTCGGATACGTGCTTGCCCACCAGCTCGCCAACGCCCAGCCGGTCGCCGCGTCCGGCGACGTGAACGGCAGGCCGGACACGTACACCGCCGGGATCTGGGTGCCCAAGAGCTCGCCGATCACGGGCCTGAAGCAACTGAAGGGCAAGACGGTCGCCCTCTCCAGCACGACCTCGACGTCCGGCGGCTTGTACCCGAGCGCAGCGCTGATCGGCGCCGGCTTCAAAGTGCACGCCGTCGTCGTGCCAGGACGTGGCGATCAAGTTCGCCGGCAGCCACACCGCGTCGCTGCTGGCGCTCACGCACGGGACCGCCGACGCGTCCGAGGTCAACAGCCAGCAGCAGGCGTCGGCGACCAAGGCAAAGCAGTTCAACGCCGCCGACTACCGCCAGATCTGGAAGTCGACGCCGATCATCAACGATCCGATCAGGGTCTACGGCGGCCCCCCGGCCGCCTTCCAAGCGAAGGTCAAGGCCGCGCTGCTGGGCCTGACCGCGGCGCAGGCGTCGACCGTCGACACCGAGCTCGGAACGGCAAGCAACGGGCCGATGGTGTCCGCCGACGACGCGCTGCATGACCCGGTGCGGGCAGTTGCCCAGCAGGTCCATCTGACGACCGGCGACCTCTGATTCCAACGCGGGCCGGCCGGCGTGCGACTCAAGGCCGCGACGCAATCGGTGACCTCGGAGCCGTCCAGGGCCAGCGCCCTGGACGCTCCGATGGTGATCGAACAGATCTGCAAGCGCTTCGGCCGCTCGTCAAGCAGCGAACCGCGCTCGACAACGTCTGCTGCGGGGCGCTCGGGCGGATGCCGCTGATGCGCTCGCTGACGAGCGCGAGCTTCCCGCGCGAGGTGCGCGATCGGGCCGCCGTCGCGCTGCAGCGCGTCGGTATGCTCGACAAGGCCTGGCAACCCGCCGGCACGCTGTCGGGCGGGCAGGCGCAGCGGGTCGCGATCGCGCGCGCATACTGCCAGCAGGCGTCGGTGATCCTCGCCGACGAGCCGGTGTCGGCGCTGGACCCGCGCGCGGCCGACGAGGTGCTGGCGCTGCTCGCCGACCTCGCCCACGGCGACGGCCTCGCGGTGCTGGTCGTGTTGCACCAGCCCGAGCTCGCGACCCGCTATGCCGACAGGATCCTCGGGATGAAGGCCGGAACGCTGGCGTTCGACAAGCGGCCTCGCGAGGTCAGCGCTGCTGGTCTACTCGTGGCTCAATGTCCCCGGCTCCGTAAGCCAGTTCATCAACGGGTTGTTTGCCCGCAAGGGACTGATTCGAGACGTGTTCCCGCACTCGGTGCCGCCCGACCTCGGCGCGCTGTGGGGAGGGGTCAAGGCGGCGGTCACGACGCTGTGCATCGCGGTCCTGAGCATCGCGTTCGGGATCGTGGGCTCGATCGCGATGCTGCCGCTGGCCGCTCGCAACAGCGCCCCGTCGCGGCCGCTGTATGAGCTCGCGCGGCTGCTGCAGGCGATCCTGCGCGCGGTCCCCGAGCTGATCATGCTGCTGTTCTTCTTGATCGCGTTCGGCTTCTCGCCGTTCGCAGCGGTCGTCGCGCTCACGTTCCACGGCATCGGCGTGAAGGGCAAGCTGTTCGCGGAGGCGGTCGAGGAGATGGACGTGGCGCCGGTCGACGCGCTGCGCGCCGCGGGGGCCGGCCGCATCCAGGTGTTCCTGCACGCCGTCCTGCCGGGGGTGCGCAACACGCTGCTGGCGCTGACGATGTATCGGCTCGACGCAAACTTCCGCTCGGCGGTCACGCTCGGGGCTGTCGGCGGCGGCGGGATCGGCTTCTTGATCGACAACGAGCTGAACGTGTTCCAGTACAGGGTCGTGACGACCTACATCTCCCTTTCCGCACTTCTCGATCGCTATTTCTCCCCCCACCCCTCGGCGTCTTGGGCGAGCTTGAGTGAGAGGGCTTCGAGCTCGCTGATCAGTTCGCGCAGGCGGCGGTTGTTCTCGAACCAGGGTCGGTAGCGGTCGGCTTGTTCGGGGGTCAGTCGGCGCGTCTGGGTCTTGCCGGCGATCTTCCGCGTCCAGGTGATGTACGGCCCGTGTAGGCGGGGTGGGTCAGCGTGGCATGCGCAGCGTGGTTTGCCGCAGCGGTTCATGACGCTGTTCAGGGTGCCGGGGAGCACGTGCCCGATCTGGGTGATCTGTGCGAGCAGTTCGCGTCGGTGGCGCTCGTGGGCTGATGCTTGGGAGGGCATGAAGGGCGTCGTCTCTTGGGCTTAGACGTCCGAGAGTACAAGTTACTCTCGGACAGGATGATAGATCCGGAACGGATCGCCGGGCCGTTTGAGCTGGAGTCCTGCCAGCTCGGGGCGCTGCCGGTGATCAACCACTTCCTCACGCGGATGGACCTGGCGGGCGTGCTTGAGCGCCACTTGCCTTGTTGGGACGCACGCACGACCCTGCCCGCCGCGAGGGCGATCGGCGTGCTGGTCGCCAACTTGTGCGTGGAGCGCGAGCCGCTCTACGGCCTGGCTGGCTGGGCGGCCGCGTTTGAACCGGGGTTACTCGATCTGCGGCCTGGGGAGGCAGGGCTGCTCAATGACGACCGCGTCGGCCGCGCTCTGGACCAGCTGTTTGACAGTGATCGCGGGTCGCTCTTGACTGGTCTGGTGCTGCATGCCATCCGCGAGTTCGGCGTCGACTGCAGCCAATTGCACAACGACTCAACCTCGATCGCGCTGCACGGCGACTACGCAGGCGCGGACGGTCAGGAGCGCGGCGGCAAGC
>JBEKRJ010000265.1:0-6720 GCA_049518835.1 Solirubrobacteraceae bacterium | reverse complement strand
CGTGTCGCGCGTTTCTCGCCGTTATCTGGGGTCGGTCATGCGGCGTCATCGACGTCGTTGCACCTGCCCCCCGATGGCCTATTCCGTGCGTTATCTGCAGTGCGTCGTCGATGTCGTGCGCGTTGCCGTGTTGTCCGGCGGTGGACGACCGTGAGCGCTCCGCGGAATGGGTTCGAGCGCGGCGTCGTCAGACGATCAGCGGTCGACTGGTGCCGTCCGATGCGTGATCTGCGGTCGTCGTCGATGTCGGCTGCGCAGGGCAGCTGCCGAGTTCAGCGGGTCGCGGAGGGCGGCCGAGTGTCGTGGACGGTGATCGGCGCGGATCGGCGGCCGGTGGAGCCGGTCGACCGGTATCTGGCGTGGCTGACGCACATCGAGAAGTCGCCGAACACGGTCCGCGCGTATGCGTGTGATCTGAAGAAGTTCGTCGCGTTCCTGTCGGTGCGGGAGCTGGAGTGGGATCAGGTGAGCTTGGAGGCGCTCGGCGAGTTCACGGCGTGGTTGCGGAGCCCGGCGGAGAACGTGATCGTGCTGCGGCACGGGACGCCGGCGCGGACGGCGAGCTCGGTGAACCGGACGTTGAGCGCGGTGTTCGGGTTCTACGAGTTTCACGCTCGCAGCGGCGTGCTGGTGGCGCGCGAGCTGGTCGCGCGCGGCCGCTCCGGCTATGGCGCCTACAAGCCGTTCCTGCATGGGATCGCCAACGCCCGGCCGCGGGGCCGGGTCGGCCGGCTGCCCGACGTGGAGCGGCTGCCGGAGGTGTTGAGCGTGGAGCAGGTGCAGGCGATCCTGGACGTCCAGCGCCGGCTGCGGAACCGGTTCCTGTTTGCGCTGTTGTTCGAGACCGGGATGCGGGTCGGTCAGGCGCTGGGGCTTCGCCACGAGGATGTGGTCAGCTGGGAGCGGCGGATTGAGATCCGCCCGCGCGAGGACAACGCCAACGGCGCGCGCGGGAAGCGCGGGCGCGGGAGCGTGCCGGTGTCCGCGGAGTTGATGCGCCTGCACCTTGAATACATGCACCGGGAGTACGGCGGTCTGCAAAGCGACTACGTGTTCGTGAACCTGTGGTCCGGTCGGCGCGGCGCCCCGATGCGCTACGAGAGCGTCTATGAGCTGGCGAAGCGCACAAGTTTGAAGGTCGGGTTTGAGTTCACGCCGCATACGCTGCGGCACACGCATGCGACGTTGGCGCGCCGCGGCGGGATGTCGCTGGACGCGCTGCAGCGGATGTTGACGCACCGCTCGCAGGCGTCGACCGGGATCTACGCGCACTTGGACGTGGAGGATCTGCGCGCCGAGCTCGAGCGGGCCGGAATGCTCGGCGTGGGGCGGAGGCGTTGATGCGGACGCTGGCGATCGGGCCTGATCCAGCGCAGCGGCCGTCGTGGGAGCGCCTGTTGGTGGAGACGGTGCGACCGGAGTTCCGTGGCGAGGTGTTCATCGCGCCGGAAGGTTCGCCATTGCTCGGGGCCGGATGCGCGGTGGCTGGCTGCACCGGGTTCGGGGCGCATCATCCCTGGGGTCGCGGGACCGGGCGTGCGCTGTGCGCGCTGCATGGATCCCAGTGGCTGCACGCCGGGCGTCCCGATATCGATCGGTGGGTTGCCGGCGCCGGGCCACCGCGAGCGCTTCGCCCGCTGCGAGTGTGCGAGGTCGCCGGCTGCCCGCGGTCATCGCACCATGCCGGGCGATGCCGGACGCACGAGTACGTTGCGGACCGGCCGCATCAGCTCGAGGCCGCGGTGTGTCGAGTGGCCGATTGCGAGTTCCTGGCAGAGCCGGGACGGCCGTTATGTGACGCCCACCAAGAGCGGTTCAGGGTCCGCTCGCAGATCAGACCGCTGACCGTTGACAGATTCGTGGATGAGATCTGTGCCGAGCGCGAGCGTGCCGCTGGCGCGTATGTGCTGCGACTGGTCAGCGGTACGCGCCGGCTTGAGCTGCAATACCTGCTGCAGCACGAGACGGACGCGGGCAGGGCGCTTCACCCTCGCCGGTTTAACGAGATGGTGAGGTTGCTTGCCTGCGAGCAGGTCGCCTCGGTGCTCGATCGCGAGGTTGCCCATTGGCGGAGTGTTGGCGACGGCGCGGTGGGCAAGCGGTCGTTAGCGCTCGGCGCCCTGTTTGTCTATTTGCACGAGCGGCTATGCGAGCTGCGCGATCAGGCGGTCGATCCGTGGGCGCCGGATCGCTGGCGGGTGGCGAGGTTGCCGCTCGCCGGCGACCATAGGCACGATCGGGCCAAGCTCTTGAACTTCGCGGTGATCGAGCGTGCGTGGCTGCGCGAGCTTTTGAAACGCTGGGCGCGCTACCGGCTGCAGACCGAAACGCGCACGCCGACCACCGTGCGCCATGCGCTGTGGGCGTTTCGGGAGCTGGAGCGGTTCTGCGCGCTGCGGGGAATCGAGCTGGCCCAGGCGGGGGAGCTCTCGCGAGCGATGCTCGAGGACTTCCTTGATCACGTCGCCGGCCGGCCGCTGGCCAGCAATAGCAAGCGTCACCTTCTGCGCGAGGTCAAGGTGGTGCTCGACGACATCGACCGTCACGGGTGGGTCCGCCTGCAGCGAGACGCGCGCTACTTCCACAACGAGCTGCCGGGCCAGCAGGAGTCGCTGCCGCGGTTCATCGACGAGACCGTGATGCGCCAGCTGGAGAGTGATCAGGCTCTCGCGCGGCTGGCCGACGAGACAACCATCACGGCGGTGATCGTTCTGATGGAGACCGGGCTTCGCTCCCAGGACGCGCTGCTGTTGTCGGCCGATCCGGTGATGCTTCTGGCCGACGGCTCGCCGGTGCTGCGCTACATCAACCACAAGCGCAAGCGCGAGGCTGCGATCCCGATCAGCGACCGGCTGCTTGACCGGATCCGCTACCAGCAGCAGCGCAACGCGCGCGCGTTCCCAAACGGCAGCCCCTGGCTCCTGCCGGCGATCGGGGGCCGCAATGGACAGGGCCAGCAGCCCTACCGCTACGCGACGCTGCACCTGCGCCTGAGGAGATGGCTCGCCGAACTGGAGTTAGTCGACCCGCAGGGACAGCTGGTGTCGGTGACCCCGCACCGGTTCCGCCACACGTTGGGAACGCGGATGATCAACGAAGACATTCCGCTTGAGGCGATCCGACGGATGCTTGACCACGGCTCGCTGGCAATGACGCAGGTCTACGCGCGCTTGAGCGACAAGAAGCTGCGCGAGCACTTCGACAACTTCCGCACGCCGATCAATCGCCGCGGCGAGATGGTGACGCTATGCGGCGACGGGGTGCTGGGCGAGGCGACCTGGACCAAGGAGCTGCTCGCCCGTGCCCGCCAGGCGCTTCCGAACGGATACTGCGGCCTACCGCTGCAACAAAGCTGCCCGCACCCCAACGCGTGCCTTTCCTGCGACAGCTTCCTCACAGATCTCACCTTCATCGCTCAACACCGCGAGCACCTCGCCCGCGTCGAACAACAGCTGCAGCAGGCTCGGGAGAGCGGTTGGGAGCGGATCGCGGAGAGCAACGAGAGCGACAGGGTCAACCTGATCAACATCATCGAGGGCCTCGAGCGCCTCGAGGCAAAGAAAGCGAGGGACGATCATGCAGCCTGACCCGCGAAGCCGCGCGCTCGACACGGCCGCGAAACGCAAGAGCCAAGCGGCGCGGCGCCGCGCCAAGGAAGCGCTCCAAGCGCTGGACTTGCTCGGCGCTCAGATTAGCTTTCAGGCCGTCGCCCAGGCCGCGGGCGTCTCCCGCCAGTGGCTGTACACGCAGCCCGAGCTCCGCAGCGAGATCGAGCAGCTCCGCGCGGCCAACGACTCGGGAGAGCGAACCGTACCGGCGCGCGAGCGAGCCAGCGAGAACTCGCTGCGGCACCGCAACCGAGTCCTGCTAGAGGACAACCAGCGGCTGCGCGCCGAGAACGCCGCGCTCAAGGACGAGCTCGCTACCGCGCTCGGCGAGCTGCGTGCCAAGCGACGAGCCAGCGAACGGGAGGCATAACCGGCTGTCCGCGACCCATCACAAGGGGGCACTGCACGGCCCGGCGAGCGAGTTCGTGCTGCGCACCGAGCCGTGCTCCTCTAGGCCCCATCCGGTCGCGCTGCTGACACAACCCAGGTTCGTTACCGAGCGGTCACTCGCCGACCCCGTCAAAGACATGTCACCAACATCAAACCCTCGACAAACAACCGAGACCGAATGAGATACCCCAGATAATCGCCGACAATCTCGCCGCGGACGGGTACCGGGTGAGGACGGCGTGCTCGTATCGCGAGGCGCTGATGGGTGTCGGCGCGGTGATCGCTGACCTGTTGCTGGTTGACGTCGGCGGGCGGACGCTCGAGTTCTTAGACGCGGTCCGCGGCGGCGACGGCGTCGCTGGCGGCGTCGACCCGCAGGTGGCGATCGTGGCGCTGGCGGCCGGGGCGGATGAGCTTGATCGCGTGCGGTGCTTGCAGCGCGGCGCCGACGAAGTGATTGTCAAGCCGTTCTCGTATCTGGAGCTGCGCGAGCGGGTCGCGGCGCTGCTGCGCCGCTGCTACCGCGGCCGCGCCGGCTGTCTGCTGCGCGCCGGGCCGCTGACGATCGACGTCGCGGCGCGCACGGCCGCGGTCGGCGGCCGTCCGCTGGCGCTCAGCCGGCTGGAGTTCGATCTGCTGCGCACGCTCGCGGGGGAACCAGGGAGGGTGTTCACGCGCCGGGAGCTGTTGCGCGACGTGTGGGGCTATCCGTGCTCGACGCGGACGCGGACGGTTGACTCGCACGCCGCGCGGCTGCGTTGCAAGCTGCGGGCGGCCGGCGCGGAGCGGCTGCTGGTGTCCGTGTGGGGCATCGGCTACCGGCTGGCCGATGCGCGATCGCACGACGCCGACGTGTTCGACGTGTGCGCGCGGATCGCGGGCGAGCACGCGAGCGCAACGCTCACGGAGCTGCGATCGCACCGCACAAGCACCCAGCAGCACGCGCCCCAGGCGGGCGCATCGCGACGGTAGGACCGCCGCGACGCGCCGACGCCGGACGAGTCCCGGCGCGGCGCGTCCGGACGCTCGCGTGACGCGACGACAACGGGCGGCGAGCGCCACAGCCGACTCAACGTCGGCGAGTGCAGTCGCGTCGGTCGCTGGCGCGCCGGTTGTCGCCTCGAGCGCGGGCAGGCGCAGTGGCTGGCGTTCGGCGGTGGAGCGAGGCCGGCGTGGTGACCGCTGGCCCGGGGGTGCGGGCTTGCGCAAACGACGAGATGACAGGAGGCCCCTTGATGGGTTCGACGAGGATTGATGCAGATCGCCGTGCACTGACGCACGAGCGTCGGGAGGCGAGGATCGCCCGCAAGCAGCAGCGCCGCCGAGCGCGCGAGCTAAAGCGCTCGCAGATCGCCGCAGCACCCTACGAGCCAGAGCCGCAGCCGCCGTCGGCGACGCAGCAGCACGCGCGACAGCAGGTCCGCGGGGCCGTCGACGAGCTCGACGACAGCGCGCTGGAACGCCACGACCAGCGAGCGGCGCCGGCCGCGACGCAGCCCTCGCTGCTGCCGGTTGCGACGGCTGTCAGCGGGCTTGATCGCGACCTGGAGCCAAGCGCGCCGCTGGTTGACGGCGGCGGTCGCGTACGCGTCGGTCGGCGTGAGCGTGAGATTGGCGAGTTTCGCGAGCGGCGTCAGCGGATCGTCAACGACGCGCGCGCCGAGGCGCGCGTGCGGATCGCCCGCGCTGGAGAGCCGGCGGCGGTCGCTGACGCGCTCGCGGCGCTCGCGGACCCGTCCGCGGGCGCGTGGAAGCTCGAGCGCGAGCAGCTCGACCGAGCGCTACGCGACGCGAACACCGGCGCGGTCGCTGCGACCGCGCGCCAAGCGCTCTGGGCGGTCAGTCGTGACGCGGCACGCAGCTCGCGGCGCGCGACGCGCGACCCGGAGCTGGCGGCGGCGGTGTGCGTCGCGTACGCGATCGTCGCGCGGCTGGCGCGAAGCGCGGTGCGCGCCACCCAGCGCACCAACGGCGCTCAAAGCGCTTGGCGTGGCGTGCGGCGCGCATTCTGGCGCTGACGCACACAGGCATACAGATCACGTAACAGAGAGCGGGGGTGCGGCGTGTCCGTCGACGGTTGACGGCGCGCCGCGGCCGCTGCCAACAAGCGAAGAAGAAGAAGAGGAGCAAGGCCATGTTCGATCACGATCACGATCACGGTCACGGTTGGGGTCGGTGTCGCTGCGCGGGTCACGTCGGTGGGCTCTACGAGCAGCTCGCGCGCGAGCGTGCGGCGAGCGCGGCAACGGCGATCCTCGCTGCGCGAGCCGGCGGGGAGCGCTACGAGGACGGTGTTGGGGCAGATGGCTGAGCTGAGACGCTGCAGGACGCGGCTGGAGTGATCACGCTGCTGGCGGCGGGGCCCTGTGCGCTGGCAGGCCTGCGCGACGAGGTCGCCCGCGAGGCGGCGATGCTGGTCGCGCTCGCCGCACGACGAGAGCAGGCCGCAGACCTCGACAGCCGCGGAGCGTAGGTGAGCGCCGAAACGATCACCGCGCCGCGCCGGAGTGCAGTGGACGACATCCCGCGCCGCCGGGAGTGCACCGCCGCTGCCGGCGGCAGCGGAGCGAGCAGAAGCGATTGGGGGGGCCGGCCGTCGAGGTTCAGCGACTACACGGGTCACAGCGATGGCGACACGGAGGCAACGTTGAGCACGAGCGATAATCGCGTCGCGTCGGCTGCGCGCCGGCGCCCGCGCGTCGAGATCCGCGACGGCGCCGAC
>JBEKRJ010000264.1:0-7962 GCA_049518835.1 Solirubrobacteraceae bacterium | reverse complement strand
GATCGAGGCGAACCTCCGGCTCGTGGTCTCGATCGCGAAGAGCTATCTCGGTCGCGGCCTGACGTTCCTGGACCTGATCCAGGAAGGCTCGATGGGCCTGATCCGCGCGGTCGAGAAGTTCGACTACCGACGTGGCTACAAGTTCTCGACCTATGCCACGTGGTGGATTCGCCAGGCGGTCACGCGCGCGATCGCCGACAAGGGGCGCACGATCCGGATCCCCGTCCACATGGTCGAGAAGCTCAACAAGGTCGTGCACGTCGAGCGCCAGCTCGTGCAGCAGCTCGGGCGCGAGCCATCGCCAGAGGAGATCGCGCGCGAGCTCGAGACGACCGTGCGCGAGGTTCGGGACGTGCTGCGCATGGCCCAGCAACCAATCTCGCTCGAGAAGCCGATCGGCGAGGAGGAGGAGTCCGAGCTGGGCGACTTCGTCGAAGACCAGACGGCTGAGTCGCCGTTCGAGCTCGCCGCCGAGCACCTGCGCCGCGAGAACCTGCGCCGCGCGCTCGCCGCGCTGCCCGAGCGCGAGCGCGAGGTGATCGAGATGCGGTTCGGGTTGACCGGGGAGCGGCCCTACACGCTGGAGGAGGTCGGGCGCGCGTTCAACGTGACCCGCGAGCGGATCCGGCAGATCGAGAACCACACGCTGAAGAAGCTCGAGGCGCTGCCTGAGGCGCAGCGTCTCAGGGACGCGTCCTAGCCGTCCGTCGGGCGGTTGGTGCGCTGCGGTGTTGCGTCCGCGGCGCGCGGCCGGCGGTCGGCGGGGGTCGGCGCCGCCGCTAGACTCACACGATCCGGCGGGATTCCCGAGCGGTCAAAGGGGACGGACTGTAAATCCGTTGGCTCAGCCTTCGCAGGTTCGAATCCTGCTCCCGCCATCTCCGGCTGCTCGTCTCTAACGCACCGTGTTGGCGCGGATTAGTCAGGGTCCGTGGGCGCTGGTCACGCAAGACGCCAATCCGTGCGTAGCATCTACTGGCACGAAAGCGACCCGAGGAGCCGCGATGTCCGCGAACGAGCAGCTGACGGCGCTCGACGCTTCATTCTTGGAGCTCGAGGAGGCCGATGAGGGCGCGCTGATGCATATCGGCGCCGCACTCGTGTTCGACCCGCTCCCGGGCGGTGGGACGCCCACGATCGGGGAGGTGCGCGAGCACCTCGAACAGCGCTTGGACCTGTTGCCTCGTTACCGCCAGAAGCTCGACGCGCCCCGCACCGGCGGGCTGGCTTGGGGCCGTGCTGGGAGCGCGACCCGCGCTTTGAGCTCGATGCGCACGTTCGTCATGCAACGCTGCCGTCGCCAGGGGACGAGCGCGAGTTCCTGGACTGGATCTCGGACTTCTACTCACATCGCCTGGACCGCAGCCGTCCATTGTGGGAGATCGTGCTGCTCGACGGTCTGGCGGACGGGCGTTGGGCGTTGGTGTCAAAGACGCACCATTGCTTGGTCGACGGCGTCGGCTCGGTCGGCCTCGTCGACCTGCTGCTCGGCGCAGAGTCCGCGCCGCGCGAGCCGTCAGCGCCCGACGCGACGGCGTCCGGCGTGGTCGAGGACTGGCTCGGATGGCTCCCGCATCCACCCGAGCCTGTCGGCCAGATCGCCGGCGCGGGTCTCGCGGCCGCTCGCGTCGGCGCGCACGCGTTGATGCATCCGCGTGAGGCGTTGGAGCGCTCGCGGGCGGTGATCGATCTGCTCGTCCGTGACGAGCTGATCGCGGCGCCGCGCTCGAGCCTGAACGTGGCGATCGGCGCGACCCGACTGATCGCGACCGTTCACGTCGAACTGCAGGAGGTGCAGAAGGTCCGTGCGGCACTTGGCGGCAAGTTCAACGATGTGATCCTGTGTGCCGCCACCGGCGGGTTGCGCGAGCTGCTGCTCAAGCGAGGCGAGGACCCGCCGCGCCAGGGACTGCGCGCGATGGTGCCTGTGAACATCCGGCGCGAGGGAGGCGACGGCGAGCTTGGCAACCAGGTCTCCTCGCTGTTCATCGAGCTGCCGGTGGCGGAGCCAGACCCACTGCGCCGCTACGAGTTGGTGCGCGCCACGGCGCAGGAGCGCAAGGCCGGCGGGCAGGCGCTCGCGGCCGGCGCGGTGACCGAGCTGACCATGCTCGCGCCGCCGGTGCTCCACGCGAGCCTCGCGCGGGCGATGTCCGCGAAGCGGCTGTTCAACGTCACGATCACCAACATCCCCGGCTCGCCGCATCGCGTGTATGCGTTCGGCGCGCCGCTGGTCGATGTCGTGCCGATCGTGCCGCTCGCGGCCGAGCACGCGGTCGCGATCGCCGCCGTCTCCTACGCCGGCGGGGTGACGTTCGGGCTATACGCCGATCGCGCCGCGATGCCCGACCTCGATGTACTCAGAGACGGCATCGTCACCTCCCTGCTCGAGCTAGACGCGCTGGCGCACGCGACAGCGGCGCCACGTTAGCGGCAGCGGCAGACGCGCTCAGCCGCCGTCGACGCCTCGCGTGCGCTCACCGGGTCGTCGATTGACCAATCGCCCGCGTCCCCTCGACCGGCCCGCGGGACTTCCCATCTCGGGTGGGCCCTTACTGTCCTTGCCGCGCCACGGCCTGCGCCAATTCGGCGGCGGCGTCCGGGTCGAGGTAGCGCCCGCCGGGCGTGATCGGGCGGAAGTCGTCGTCGAGCTCGTAGACAAGCGGGATACCGGTCGGAAGGTTCAGAGCCGCAATCTCCGCATCACCGATGCCGTCGAGGTGCTTGACCAGCGCACGCAACGAGTTGCCGTGAGCTGCGACGAGGACCACCTGGCCCGCCACGAGGTCAGCGACGATCACGTCGTACCAGTAGGGCATCAGTCGCTCTACCACGTCCTTGAGGCACTCCGACGTCGGCCACAATTCGCGAGGCAAACGCGCGTAGCGCGGGTCGCCTGCCTGCGAGAGCGCGTCGTCGTCGGCGACCGGCGGCGGTGGCACGTCGTAGGAGCGCCGCCAGAGCATGAACTGCTCGTCGCCGAACTGCTCCCGGGTTTGCGCCTTGTTCTTGCCTTGCAGGGCTCCGTAGTGGCGTTCGTTGAGTCGCCAGGACCGGCGTACCGGGAGCCACAACAGATCCGCCGCCTCGAGCGCGATGTTCGCGGTCTGGATCGCGCGCTTTAGCACCGACGTGTGGACGACGTCGGGGCGAATGCCCGCCGCGGCGAGCAGCCGGCCCCCGTAAGCCGCCTCTTCCGCTCCCTTGTCCGACAACGCGACGTCGACCCACCCGGTAAACAGACCCTTCGCGTTCCACTCGCTCTCGCCATGCCGCAGCAGCGCTATGGTTCCCATGTCCCGAAGCGTATCGACGGCGGCCGAGACGCGTACGCTGGCCACGCGCGTTTGGGCAGCTCCCAGATGTGGTGCAACGCCTACAAGAGGATCGCGCTCGCAGGATTGCGAGCGCGTCGATAGCCAGTCGCAGACGCACGCGCGTCGTTGCGCTAGCGCGGGCGGGGTGCGTGTCCACCTGCCCGCGCCTACGCGGGATGCGACGACGTAGCGGGCGGCATCGTGACCCCCGCCGGCGCCGGGCAGCTAGACAGGCGCGGCCCGGCGCTCGGCGCGAGTGAGGTCGGCTACCAGGCGGCCACGGGTGGCCCTTGGGAGTAGGCTTCGGCGACGGGCGGGTAGGTGATCTCGCCGTTCTTGACGTTCAGACCGCGTGCAAAGCCCGGGTCCTCGGCAAGCGCCGCGTCGACGCCTTCGCTGGCGAGCCGGCGGACGTAGGGCAGCGTCGCGTTGGTCAGCGCCCGCGTCGCCGTTACGGGAACCGCGCCGGGCATGTTCGCCACGCAATAGTGGAGAATTCCATCGACCTCGAACACCGGCTCGGCGTGCGTCGTTGGGTGCGAGGTCTCAAAGCAGCCTCCCTGGTCGATTGCGACATCGACGATCACCGAACGGGGCTTCATCAGGCCGAGCATCTCGCGGGTGACCAGGTGCGGGGCGACGGCCCCGGGGACCAACACCGCGCCGATGACCACGTCCGCTTCGCGGAGCTCCTGCTCGAGGATGATCGCGTCGGACATCAAGATCCGGGCTCGCGAGCCGAAGTACTGGTCCAGCTCGTGTAGGCGATCGAGCGAGCGTTCGAGAATCGTCACCTCCCCCTCGGCACCGAGGGCGATGCGCGTCGCCCCGGCGCCGACCACGCCGCCGCCGATCACGAGGACCCGGGCGGGGGCGACACCGGTGACTCCTCCCATCAGCACTCCTGGGCCGCCGAGTGGGGCTTGCAGGAAGTAGGCGCCCGCGTGCGCCGCGAGCCGCCCGGCGATCTCGCTCATCGGCGCGAGCAGCGGCAGCCGCCCGTCCGCCGTCTCGACGGTCTCGTACGCGATCGCCGTCGCCCCGGAGCTCAGGATCGCCTCGGTTTGCGCGCGGTCGGGCGCGAGATGGAAGTAGGTGAACATCGTCAGGTCCGCATGCATCAGCGGGTACTCCGGCTCGATCGGCTCCTTGACCTTGAGCAGCAGCTCGCTTCGCTGCCACACCTCCGCGGCGGCCGGCACGATCTGGGCTCCGACCACCGTATATGCGTCGTCGGAAAAGCCCGACCCGATGCCAGCTCCGGCCTCGACCAGGACCTCTGACCCGAGCGCGACCAGCTGCTGCGCGCCGGCGGGCGTGAGCGCCACCCGCCGTTCGGCCTGCTTGATCTCTTTCACGACACCGATACGCATTCCGTCACCTCCACACAATCACTAGGTTTACTTGAAACGTCACGCCGGACTCGCGGTCGGACCAGCCGTTGGCTGCTTAACCGCTGGGGTTGGCTTGAGCGCGTAAGTGCCCGCCGCGGCCGGCACGGGGGTCAATCGGATGTGGTGTCCGCGCGAGGCGAAGTATCCGACCACCAACGCGAGCACCCAGACAGGGGTCACGTACAAGGCGATCCTCGTGTCGTGGTTAAACGCCAGCAGCACCAGCACCATGGCGAGGAAGCCGAGCACGAACCAGTTCCCGCCTGGCGTCAGCGGCATCCGGAACTTGCCCTCGGGCAGCCGGCCGGCGTTCACCGCTCTGCGGTAGCGCAAGTGCGAGAACATGACCATCCCCCAGACGAACAGCCCACAAACGGTGGCGATGCTCGTGATGTAGGCAAACGCGCTGGCAGGAATGAAGTAGTTCAACACGACCCCGCCCAGCATCGCCACGAACGAGACCATCATCCCCGCTGCGGGAACCTTGTTGCGACTGACCTTGTGCAGGGCCGCGGGCGCCTGCCGGAAACCCGCGAGCGTGTACAGCATCCGCCCCGTGCTGAAGATGCCGCTGTTACACGACGATAGCGCGGCAGTCAGCACGACGAAATTGATGATCCCGGCGGCGGTCGGAATGCCGACCCGGGAGAACACCACCACGAACGGGCTCTGGCTGGGGTTCAGGCGGTTCCAGGCGACGAGCGACATGATGATCGTCAGAGCGCCGATGTAGAAGATCAGGATCCGCCAGATCACCTTGTTGATCGCCGACGGGATCGACTTGTCGGGATTCTGGGCTTCGCCCGCCGTCACCCCGATCAGCTCGACCCCCAAGAACGCGAACATCACGATCTGCAAAGCCAAGAACGGACCGCTGAAGCCCTTCGGGAAGAACCCACCCTTCGACCACAGGTTCGAGAAGCTCGCGGTATGACTGAGGTCGCTGATGCCCAACACGATGATCGCCAAGCCGAGCAGGATCATGCCGATGATCGTGGCCACCTTGATGATCGCAAACCAGAACTCGAACTCGCCGAACACGCCGACCGCGATCAGGTTAACCCCCAACAGCACCACCAACGCGACCAGCGCGGGGATCCACTGCGGCAGCCCGGGCAACCAGTACTGCATGTAGATCCCGGCCGCGGTGATCTCCGCCATCGCGATCACCACCCACATCAACCAGTACGTCCAAGCGGTCGCGAACCCCGCCCACGGACCGACGAACTCGTCCGCGTAGGTGGCGAACGAGCCCGCGACCGGCCGGTAGAGCAACAGCTCACCAAGCGCTCGCATGATCAGGAAGATCGCGACACCGGCGACCGCATAGGACAACAGCAGCGACGGACCGGCCTGCTGGATCGCCTTCGCGGAGCCGAGGAACAGACCCACCCCGATCGCGCCACCGATCGCGATCATCTGGATATGACGCTCCTTCAGCCCACGATGAAAGTCCTCGTGGACTGCCTCGTCAGGCAACGCGAACTGCTGCGCCGTGGTCTCGGCCTGACGCGTGGGTACCCCTAGACGACTCATGAACTCCCCTCCTGACGTCCCGACGCGATTGGTCATGAGTGACCCATCGGGTCACTCAAGCGCATCAGGTCACTCACACACCGGCCGGGAACTAGAGCCGGAAAGCATTGCCCGCCGAGGGTCAGGGCGAAGCAACAACCATTCTACACGCCTCGTCAAGCAATCAAAGAGTCTCCTAGGTCGCCGGCGACGAGGTGGGCGGGCTCGGGATCCATCGATCACGGGCACCGCTGATCCGTCGACTGGGTTGGCCGTGTCAGGTGCCCTCGAAGATCGGCTTGCGCTTCTCGGCGAAGGCCCGGAGACCCTCGAGATAGTCGCTGCTGTCGTAAACCTCCCGTCGGAGTCCCTGGATGCGTTCGTACACCTGCGCCGCGATGGGCTGGAAGTCCGTAAGCACGCGCAGCTGTTCCTTGATGACCGCGATTGCCAGAGGCGACTTCGACGCCATTGTCGCGGCCAGATCGAGGGTGACGCTTTCGAGCTCTGCGGACCCTACGAGGTGGTTGAGCACCAGCCATTCCTTCGCCTTCTGGGCGTCGATCGGCGTGGCGGTGAAGAACATCTCCTTGGTGAGATTGATCGGTAGCCGTCCGAGGAAGTGGAGCAGCCCGGTGGTGTTGTACGGCAGCCCTAGGTTTGCGGGAGTGATTGCGAACGTCGCCGTCTCATCGGCGATGATGATGTCGCAGCTGAGCACGAGGTCGAACGCTCCGCCCCACACCGAACCGTGCACCATGGCGAGGACCGGGGCCGGGAAGCTGCGGATGGCGCGCAGGAGTTGTTCGAGTGGGTCGTTGTAGCCCAACGGATCGCGCCTCCCGCGCGGAAGTTCGTCGATGTCGTGGCCGGCGGACCAGACCTTCATTCCCGTCGCGGCGCGGAGCACAACGGCGCGCACGTCCTTGGCTCGTAGCCCCTCGAGGGCGGCGACGACACCGTTGGCCATCTGGGCGCTGAGTGCATTGCGCCTGCCCTCGTCGTCGAGGGTGATGATGCCAACTTGTCCGCGGACTTCTGTCCCGACGGCGGCGTGTTCGATGCCAACGGCCGCGGCCGGAGGCGTGCCGGCCCCGGTGTGCGCCTCAAGATCGTGCTCGGTCATCGGCTCTCCTTCTTCGCGTGGACAGGGTGCTGCCACAGATGATGTCTAGTTCCACCTGTCGCGATGTGGTGATCATCCATGACCGCCCCCCGAGCGCCTTGGTCCGCGCAGCGCGGACCCAACGTTCTCGCGCGCGGGCGGCACGTCCGCGGTTGTCCGCGGCCGGGCGCAGGTGCTAGCAGAGCGGCCCCTTCGCTCGCAGGCCCGTGCACCTGGCGTGCCTGCCGATGGATGATCTCGAGGAGAACGCCGCGATCGTCAACGCGCTGCAGCGGCGGGCCGACGTGGTCGTGTAGAAGAGCGTCGCGGAGGGATGGCTTGCGCGCTGGGGTAAGAGGCCCAGCGACGAGTGCGCGATCACAGTTCCTCGCCGCGCGCAGCCTGATGCAATACGTCGAGCTGATCCTGCGGCAGCCGAGCTAGCAGCCGCAGAGATCGTTCACGTCATCGCGGTGATCGCGAACGCCGGCGCCAGGAGCGTGTCCCCAGCCTCGGGTCGGCGCTTGTATGCGATGTCGTCGTACGAAATCGATCTGCCCGGCTTGGGCATGAGGACCCATCGGTCCTAGCACGCATGGCTCGTATGCATCCCTTGCTGCCTGCGGGCTTC
>JBEKRJ010000263.1:0-12341 GCA_049518835.1 Solirubrobacteraceae bacterium | reverse complement strand
GCGTTGATGATCGGCGAGAAGCTTGTGCCGCCGATGCCGCCGAGGCTCGAGATCGTGAACGTCGCGCCGCTCATGTCAGCGGGCATCAGCTTGCCGTCGCGGGCCTTGCTCGACAGCTCGGTCAGCTCGCGCGCGATCTCCAGCAGCCCCTTCTGATCGGCGTTCTTGATCACCGGCACCACCAGCCCGCCGGGGGTGTCGGCCGCGAAGCCGATGTTGTAGTAGCGCTTGAGCACCAGCTCGTCGCCGTCAAGCGAGGCGTTGACGATTGGAAATGCCTTCAGCGTCGCAACCGACGCGACGATCAGGAACGACACCATCGTGACCTTGACGCCGTCGCGTGCGTGCTCGTCGTTGAGTTGCTTGCGCCACGCCTCCAGACCGGTGATGTCGGCCTCGTCGTTGTGGGTGACGTGGGGGATCATCACCCAGTTGCGGGCCAGGTTCCGCGCTGAGATCCGTTGGATTCGCGAGCGCTCGACGCGCTCGACCGGCCCGAGCTTCTCGAAGTCGACCGTCGGCCACGGCAACAGGTCAAGGCCGACGCCGGTGCCGGCGGGGGCCGACGGGGCGGGGGTCGCAGACGGCGGATGGGCTACATGGCCCTCGACGTCGTCCCTCGTGATCCGTCCCTTGCGCCCGCTCCCTTGAACGGCCGACAGGTCCACCCCCCGCTCGCGCGCCAGGCGGCGCACGGCCGGGCTCGCATAGACCGGCTTGTGGCCGTCGACAGCCGGTGCTCGCGCCTCCGGGCCGGCCTGGTCCTCCGCCTGGGTGGCGCTATCGATCGAGTCGGCCGTCGCGGCCTCGCTCGGCTCGCCTGCCGAGGGCACCGCCGGCGCCTTCGACGCGACCGGCCCGGCGCTGTTGGCAGACCCCTCGACGGTGACCAGCAGGGTCCCCTCGGAGACCTTGTCTCCGACCTTCACGTGCAGGTCCTTGACGACGCCGGCGGCCGTGGCGGGGACATCCATCGTCGCCTTGTCGGACTCGAGCGTCACGATCGGGTCGTCGACCGCGACCGTGTCGCCCGCAGCGACGAACACCTCGATGATCGGGACGTCGCTGAAGTCGCCGATGTCCGGTACTTCGATTGAGATCAGGCTCGTGGCTGTCATCTGGAGGTCGGGATCGGTGTGTCGGCGTCGATCTCGTAGCGGTCGATCGCCTGCTTGACCGTGGCCGCATCGACCACGCCGAGGTCGGCGAGCTGCTTGAGCGCGGCGACCGCGACGTAGTGGCGATCGACCTCGAAGAAGCGGCGCAGCGCGCGGCGATAGTCGCTGCGGCCAAACCCGTCGGTTCCGAGCACCCGGTAGGGAGCGGGGACCCACTGGCGGATCTGGTCGGCGAACGTGCGGATGTAGTCGGTCGAGGCGACGACGGCGCGGCCCCGACCGGCGAGGCACTGCGTCACGTATGCCTGGCGCTGCTGCTCCAGCGGGTGCAGCATGTTCCAGCGCTCGACCTCGATCCCGTCGCGGCGCAGCTCGGTGAACGAGGTCACGCTCCAGACGTCCGCGGCAACCCCGAAGTCGGACTCGAGCAGCTCGGCGGCCGCTCGGACCTCGTTGAGGATCGTGCCCGAGCCCAGCAGCTGCACCCGGGGCGCGTCCGGAAGCTCGCTCTCGCGCAGCAAATACATCCCGCGCAGGATTCCCTCGGGCGCGTCCTCTGGCATCGGCGGGTGAGGGTAGTTCTCGTTCATCAGCGTCAGGTAGTAGAAGATGTCCTCCTGCTGCTCGAGCATTCGCTGCAGCCCGTCGTGGACGATCACCGCGAGCTCGTAGGAGAACGTCGGGTCGTACGCGCGGCAGCTCGGGACGACCGAGAACAGCACATGGCTGTGGCCGTCCTCGTGCTGCAGGCCCTCGCCGTTGAGCGTCGTGCGCCCGGCGGTGCCGCCGAGGATGAAGCCTCGCGCGCGCGAGTCGGCGGCCGCCCACACGAGGTCCCCGACGCGCTGGTAACCGAACATCGAGTAGTAGATGTAGAACGGCACCATCGGTACCCCGTGAGCGCTGTACGCCGTGCCTGCGGCGATGAACGAGGAGAGCGACCCCGCCTCGGTGATCCCCTCCTCGAGGATCTGCCCGTGCGCGTCTTCCTTGTAGAACATCAGCTGCTCGGCGTCCTGGGGCTGGTAGCGCTGCCCGGTCGGCGAGTAGATCCCGATCTGGCGGAACATCCCCTCCATGCCGAACGTGCGCGACTCGTCGGGCACGATCGGGACGATGTGGCGGCCGATCTGCTTGTCGCGCAGCAGCGCGGCGAGCACCCGGACGAACGCCATCGTGGTCGAGATCTCGCGCTCGCCGGTGCCCTCGAGCTGGCCCTTGAACGTGAACAGGCCGGGCACCTGCAGCGAGCCTGCCTTGCGCCGGCGCGCCGGCAGGCTGCCGCCGAGCGCGGCGCGGCGCTCGCGCAGGTACTCCATCTCGGGCGAATCGGCGGGCGGCTTGTAGTACTCGGCCTTGAGTACCTGCTCGTCGGTCAGCGGCAGCTCGAAGCGGTCGCGGAACGCCAGCAGAGCGGCCTCGGTCATCTTCTTGGCCTGGTGGGTGATCATCTGGCCCTCGCCCGAGACGCCCATCCCGTAGCCCTTGATCGTCTTGGCGAGGATCACGGTTGGGTTGCCGGCGTGGTTGGCCGCCGCGTGATAGGCGGCATAGACCTTCTGCGGGTCGTGGCCGCCGCGGTTGAGCAGCCAGATCTCGGCGTCTGACATGTCCGCCAGCCGGTCGAGCAGCACCGGGTCGCGGCCGAAGAAGTGCTCGCGCACGTACGCGCCGTCGCGTGACTTGAACGTCTGATACTCACCGTCGACGCACCCCTCCATCACCCGCAGCAGCCGGCCGTCGGTGTCCTGCGCCAGCAGCGCGTCCCAGCGTGAGCCCCAGATCACCTTGATCACGTTCCACCCCGCGCCGCGGAAGTCAGACTCGAGCTCCTGGATGATCAACCCGTTGCCACGCACCGGCCCGTCGAGCCGCTGCAGGTTGCAGTTCACGACCCAGACGAGGTTGTCGAGGTGCTCGCGGCCGGCGAGCCCGATCGCGCCCATCGACTCGGGTTCGTCCATCTCGCCGTCGCCGAGGAACGCCCACACCTTGCGCCCCTCTGTCTGCGCAAGCCCGCGAGCGTGCAGGTACTTCATGAACCGGGCCTGGTAGATCGAGGTGATCCCGCCGATCCCGAGCGAGACCGTCGGGAACTGCCAGAAGTCGGGCATCAGCCACGGGTGCGGATAGGAGCTGAGCCCGCCGGTCTTGGAGACCTCCTGGCGGAATGCGTCGAGCTGCTCTGCAGTGAGCCGACCCTCGAGGTACGCGCGCGCGTAGTTGCCGGGGGAGGAGTGGCCCTGGAAGTAGACCAAGTCGCCGCCGTGCTGGTCGCTGGGCGCGTGCCAGAAGTGGTTGAAGCCGACCTCGTACAGCGTCGCCAGCGATTGGAAGCTGGCGATGTGACCGCCCAGCTCCGATGACAGCTTGTTCGCGCGTACGACGATCGCCATCGCGTTCCAGCGCACGACAGACCGCAGCCGGCGTTCGATCACCGGGTCTGCGGGCAGCTGCTGCTCGTCCTCGAGTGCGATCGTGTTCACGTATGGCGTGTTGAGCGTCGCGATCGGGCCGGTGCCAACCTGGTGCGCGCGCTCGACGACCCGAGTCAAGATCTCGCGGGCGCGGTCGGGGCCGTCGTTGGCGACGACCGCCTCGAGCGCCTCGAGCCATTCACTCGTCTCGACCGCGTCGATGTCGGCTGCGGCGCCGTTGGCGCCGTTGGAGCTTTGGGTCTTGAGCTGATCCGTCATGCCGATCGATTTCGTTTGCGTGGTGGTTGCACCCGTGAGGACTACGGACTGTGACCGTGGTCGGTCCGGGCTGACTACGGACTATAAACAGACCGCCACCAGCGCCGACGCAGTTGCGCGGGGCGTTTTCGGGAGTTCTGGACAGCGTTTCGCTACGGTGGCGCCCGTGGCACTGCGCGAATTAGACGAACCTGCGGGCGCACCGTGGGAGCCGGCGCTCGCCGGCGCGCTGCACCGGCTCGTCGTGCAATCGGAGTTGCTGGCCGACAACCCGCTGCAGGACCCCGCACGGCGGCCGCTGTACGTGTACAGCTCGCCCGGCGTGGCGCGCGCAGGCGCGCGCAGGCGCGTCCCGTCTGTGTACGTGATTCAGGGCTACAGCGGGCAGGTCGACCAGTGGCTGGCGCGGACGGCGTTCGAGCCGACGGTCGTCGAGCGCCTCGACGCGATGTTCGCGGCGGGCGAGTGCCCCGACGCGATCATCGTGTTCGTCGACGCCTGGACGTCGCTCGGCGGCTCGCAGTTTCTCAACTCGACCAGTACCGGCCCGTACATGGACTACCTGTGCGACGAGGTGGTCCCGTTCGTCGACGGGCGCTACCCGACGCTGGCCGACCGCGACCATCGCGGGCTGGCGGGCAAGTCGTCGGGCGGCTACGGCGCGATGGTCGTGCCGATGCTGCGGCCGGATGTGTTCGGCGCGCTCGCCTCGCACGCGGGTGACGCGCTGTTCGAGTGTTGCTATCTGCGCGACTTCCCCGTGATCGCGCGCGAGCTCAGAGACCACTTCGACGGTTCCTATGCGGTCTTGCGCGCGCGCCTCGCGGGCGGCGAGCGGTTCGACTGGTCGCGCCACGGGGCCGCGTTTTCGATGTACGCCTACGCGGCGGCATACACGCCCGACCCCGACCATCCGGGCGACGCGCTGCTGCCGTTCGACGTCGCCACCGGTCGGCTGATCGACGAAGTCTGGGCGCGGTGGCTCGAGCTCGACCCCGTGCGGATGGCGCCCCGCCACGCCGACGCGCTTGCGAGCATGCGGCGGATCTACCTCGACGCGGGCAAGAGCGACGAGTTCTTCCTCGACCTCGGCGCGCAGGCGTTCTCCGCCGAACTGCGCCGGCTCGGCGTCGAGCACACACTGGAGCTGTTCGAGGGCAAGCACGGCGGGATCTCATACCGGTACCCGGGCGCGATCAGAGCGCTCGTGCGCGCGCTCGGGGCGCGCTGATACAGCCGTGACCGCAACCGGCGACGAGCAGCTTGCCTTCGCCGGCCCCGCGGCGCTGGCCGAGCTCGTGCGCGCACGCGAGGTCTCGCCGCATGAGCTCGTCGAGCTGTGCCTGCGGCGGATCGAGGCGCTCGACCCGGCGCTGAACGCGTTTCGGACGACGCTCGCCGAGCAGGCGCTCGCGGCCGCCGACGCGCTGACCGAGCTCGACGGCCCGCTTGCGGGCGTCCCGATCGCGATCAAGGACGAGCTGCCGATCGCCGGCCAGCCGACGACCCGCGGCTCGCGCACGTTCGGCGCGCCGGCGCTCGCGGATGCGGAGGCAGTCCGGCGGCTGCGCGCCGCGGGCGCGATCGTGATCGGGATCACCAACGTCCCAGAGCTGACGATCTTCCCGTGGACGGCCAGCGACGCCAACGGGATCACGCGCAACCCGTGGAACCGGGCGCGAACGCCGGGCGGCTCGTCGGGCGGCTCGGCTGCCGCCGTGGCGGCCGGGATGGTGCCGGCGGCGATCGGGTCCGACGGCGGCGGCTCGATCCGGATCCCTGCCGCCTGCTGTGGGCTGGTTGGGATGAAGGCGACGCGCGGGCGGGTGTCGCTGGCGCCGTTGCCCGAGGCGTGGCTGGGGCTGTCGGTATACGGAGGGCTGGCCTCGTCGGTCCGCGACAGCGCGCTGCTGCTCGACGTGCTGCAGGGCCCCGCGGGTGGCGACGTGGACGTCGCGCCCGCGCCGGCGAGGCCGTTCGTCGTCGCCGCCGGCGAGGAGCCGCGGCGGCTGCGGATCGCGGCCTCGGCGAAGGTCCCACCAGGCGTGATCGCGCGCCTGTCGGCCGACCAACGCGACGCGTGGGAGCGAACCGGCCGGCTGCTCGAGCAGCTCGGGCACGAGGTCGTGGCGCGCGACCCCGACTATGGCCTTGGCGCCTCGCTGCTGTTCACCCAGACGTGGCTGCGCGCGATCTACGAGGAGGCGCGCGGGGTGCCCGACCCCTCGCTGCTGGAGCGCTCGACGCGGCAGATGGCGACGGCCGGCCGGATCCTGGTGCCCGGCCGGCGCCGCGAGCGGATCCGCGCGCGGCGTGCGCCGAGCACCGCACGGATGCTGAAGCTGTGGGATCAGGTCGACGTGCTGCTGACGCCGGCCCTCGCGTGCACGCCGATTGCCGCGGAGGCCGGCTACGGCCGCTCGGCAGCGGTGGCGTTCGATCGCGCCGCGCGCTTCACCCCATGGACGCCGGCGTTCAACCTCAGCGGCCAGCCGGCGATAACCGTGCCGGCGGGCTTGGGCGCCGACGGGCTGCCGCTCAGCGTGCAGCTGGTCGGGCGCCTGGGAGACGAAGACACGCTGTATGCGCTGGCCGGCCAGATCGAGCAGGCCCGGCCCTGGTCCCAGCAGCGCCCGCCGGTCGGTTGATTGATCGCCGACTTGCGCCGGCGGCCCGCGCCGGTTAGACATCGCAGTCGATGAACGACAACGGGCTACGGTGCCGAGGCTGGCAGCAGGAGGCCGCCCTGCGGATGCTCGAGAACAACTTGCATCCCGACTGCTGGTGCAGTCGGGCAAGCCGGTGGCGGTGTTCGAGACCCACGAGCGCGCGCCGCGGGTACTGATCGCGAACACCAACCTCGTGCCGGAGTGGGCGACGTGGAAGCACTTCCGCGCGCTCGATGCGGCGGGACTGATCATGTATGGGCAGATGACCGCCGGCTCGTGGATCTACATCGGCAGCCAGGGGATTCTGCAGGGGACCTACGAGACGTTCGCGGCGGCGGCGCGCAAGCGCTTCGACGGGACCCTGCGCGGGCGGCTGGTGGTCACCGCCGGCCTGGGCGGGATGGGCGGCGCGCAGCCGCTTGCAATCACGATGTGCGGCGGCACGGCGCTGTGCGTCGAGGTCGACCTGCGGCGGATCGAGCGCCGGCTGCAGACGGCCTACCTCGACGAGCGCGCCGCTGATCTCGACGACGCGCTCGCGCGCCTGGACGCCGCCGCGCGCGCCGGCAAGCCGCTGTCGATCGGCTTGCTCGGCAACGCCGCCGAGGTGCTCCCGGAGCTCGTGCGCCGTGGCGTCGCGGTCGACGTCGTGACCGACCAGACCTCCGCGCACGATCCGCTCAACGGCTACGTGCCGGCGGGGCTGACGGTCGAGCAGGCCGACGCGCTGCGCGTCAGCGATCCCGACCGGTACCTCGCGAGGGTGGGGGAGAGCGCGCTCGCACACGTGGCCGCGATCCGCGAGCTGGGTCGCAACGGGGCCGAGGCGTTCGACTACGGCAACGCGCTGCGTGGGCTGGCGGCCGCGCACGGCGATCAGGACGCGTTTGCGTACCCGGGCTTCGTGCCGGCATACATCCGGCCGCTGTTCTGCGAGGGCAAGGGGCCGTTCCGGTGGGTCGCGCTGTCGGGTGATCCGCAGGACATCCACCGCACCGACGAGGCGATCCTCGAGCTGTTCGGCGACCAGGAGCACGTCGCTCGCTGGATCCGGCTCGCCGGCGAGAAGGTCCGCTTCCAGGGGCTGCCGGCGCGGATCTGCTGGCTTGGCTACGGAGAGCGCCACCTCGCGGGGCTGCGCTTCAACGAGCTCGTGGCGGCCGGCGAGCTGCGGGGCCCGATCGTGATTGGCCGCGACCATCTCGATGCCGGCTCGGTTGCCTCCCCCGAGCGCGAGACCGAGGCGATGCTCGACGGCTCCGATGCGGTCGCCGACTGGCCGATCCTCAACGCGCTGCTGAACACCGCCTGCGGCGCGAGCTGGGTGTCGGTCCACCACGGCGGCGGCGTCGGGATGGGCAAGTCGATCCACGCCGGTCAGGTCGTCGTCGCCGACGGCACGGAGCTCGCCGCCGACCGCGTGCGCCGCGTGCTGACGGCCGATCCGGGGCTGGGGGTCGTGCGCCACGCGGACGCCGGCTACGAGCAGGCGCTGTCGTTCGCCCGCGCAACCGGGGTGGCGATGCCGATGCTCGACCCCGAGCCCGCCGGTCCGTGAGCGCGGTGCAGGTCAGCATCAACGACGCTGCGCAGGTGCTGCGCCCGCCCGCCGACGGGCTGGCGTTCCTGCGCCAGGACCGCGCCGCGACGCTGACCGCGGAGCCCGGGTCGCTGGCCGTCGCCGGCGAGTCGATCGCCGGGTTCGATCCACTGCCGGACGCCGCGCTGCAGATCGACGCCAGCGGCTGCGCGGTGGTCCCCGGGCTCGTCGACTGCCATACGCACCTGCCGTTCGCGGGGTGGCGCGAGGGCGAGTACGCGCAGAAGATCGCCGGCGCCTCGTACGAGAGCATCGCCCGCGCCGGCGGCGGGATCCGCGCCTCGGCGCGGTCGCTGACGGCGGCGGGCGACGAGCAGGTGCTCACGCAGGCGCAAGGGCTGGCGGCCGAGATGCTCGCCCACGGCACGACGACGTTCGAGTGCAAGAGCGGCTACGGGCTCTCGCCGCCCGGCGAGGTGCGCGCGGTCGCCCTCGCGTCCGCGCTCGCGGGGCAGGTGCGGCAGCGGACCCGGTCGACGGCGCTGCTCGCCCACGCGGTGCCCGACGGCTACGACGCCGACGGCTGGATGGAGGCGGTCGCGCAGATGCTGCCGTCCGTGCTCGCGGCCGGCGAGGTGAGCGCGCTGGACATCTACGTCGAGAGCGTCGCGTTCTCCAACGAGCACTTGGCGCAGATGGGCGCGCTCGCCGCGCGGCGCGGGCTCGACCTGCGCGCGCACGTCGAGCAGTTCAGCGCCAATCACTCGGTCCCGGTGGCGCTGGCGGCCGGCGCGCGATCGGTCGATCACCTCGCCTGCCTGCCCACCGAGCACATCGACCTGCTGGCCGGCGCCGAGGCCGCCGCGGTGCTGCTGCCCGGGGCCGAGTTCCTCGGCGACGAGCGCGTCGCGCCGGCCCGTCAGCTGGCCGACGCCGGCGCGATCTGCGCGCTCGCCAGCGACGCCAACCCGGGAACCTCGCCGGTGCTGTCGCTGCCGATGGTGATCGGCCTCGCCGTGCGCCGCTACCGGTGGTCGGTGCGCGAGGCGCTGCTTGCGTGCACGCTGAATGCGGCCTGGGTGCTGCGGCTGTCTGACGAGCTCGGGTCGCTGGAGGCCGGAAAGCGCGCGGACGTGCTCGTGCTCGACGGGCCGATCGAGCGGATCCCGTACCGGTTCGGCCACAACCCGGTCGCGCTCGCGCTGGTCGGCGGCCGGCTGGCGTACGCGCGCTCGGACTGCGAGTGGCGGGTGGCGCGATGATCAGCGCCGATCGGCTCGCGCGGCGGCTTGCAGGGCTTGAGGCGATCGGCGCCGGCCCGCACGGGATCGTGCGGATGGCGTGGAGCGCCGAGGACGCCGAGTGCCGGGCGTGGTTCACGCATCAGGCCTCCGAGCTGGGCTTGTCGGTGCTCCGCGACCCGGCCGGCAACCTGTGGGCGTGCCCGGACAGCGAGCCGCCCTGGTGGGCGGTCGGCTCGCATCTGGACAGCGTCTGGGGCGGGGGGCGCTTCGACGGGCCGCTGGGCGTCGCCTGCGGGTTCGAGATCGCCGCCAGCTCACGGCTACCGATCGCGGTGCTCTCGTTCGCCGACGAGGAGGGCGCGCGCTTCAACACGCCGACGTTCGGCAGCAAGGCGCTCGTCGGGCTGCACGACCTGCCGCGCGTGCTGGAACGTCGCGACGAGCAGCACATGCCCCTGCGGGAGGCGATGCGCAGCGCCGGCGTGGACCCCGAGCACGTCGCGGGCGCCAGCGCCTGGCTGGCGAAGCTGTCGGGGTTGATCGAGGTGCACATCGACCAGAGCACCGACGTGGCGCGCGCCGGGGCGCCGGCTGCGATCGTGTCGGCGCTCGTCAGCAGGCGGCGGATCGAGGTCGAGATCCGCGGCCAGGCCGACCACGCCGGGACCACGCCGGCGGCCGAGCGCCGCGACGCGCTCGCGGCGGGCGCCCGCCTGATCGTCGCCGCCGAGGACCACGCGCGCGGCTTCGACGGCCTGATCGTGACGACCGCGCGGATCGTCGTCGAGCCCAATGCCGCGACCACGATCCCCGCCCATGTGCGTCTCTGGATCGACGCGCGAGCGCCGCGCCCCGAGACAGCCGAGGAGTGGCTGGACGGCCTCGGGCGGCTCGCCGAGGAGCTTGCGGTCCGCTCGCGGGTCGCGATCGAGCTGCGGACCGCGTCACGTAGCGCCCACCAGACGTTCGACGCGGCGCTGCGCGGGGCGCTCGCGCGCGGCTGCGCGGAGCAGCTCGGATACTCGGTGCCCGAGGTGCTGTGCTTCGCCGGCCACGACGCGGGCGTGCTCGCGCAGCGGATCCCCGCGGCGATGGTGCTGGTGCGCAACGCCACGGGGATCAGCCACTCGCCACAGGAGACGGTCGAGCTCGACGACGCGGCGCTGGCGGCACGCGCCGTTCAGGCTGCGCTGCAGACGCTCGGCGGATGATGGCGTCTTCGAGCGCCCGGATCCCGGCGATGGTCAACGCGCACTCGCACGCGTTTCAGCGCGGCCTGCGGGGACGCGCGGAGCGCTTGCAGTCCGACCGCGACGACTTCTGGAGCTGGCGGACGGCGATGTTCGCGCTCGCCGCCGGCCTCGACCCCGACGGGATGCATGCGCTCGCGGGGCAGGCGTTCGCCGAGATGGCCGGTGCCGGCTACGGCGCCGTGGGCGAGTTTCACTACGTCCACCACCAGCCCGACGGCACACCCTACGACGATCCGAACGAGATGGCGCACGCGGTTGCGCAGGCCGCCGTCGCGGCGGGCCTGCCGATCGTGCTGCTGCCGGCGGCCTATCACCGCAACGGCTGGGACGGCGCCGACCGGCCGCCGCTTCCCGGCCAGCGGCGCTTCTGCGACCCCGACGTCGACGCGTTCCTGAGCCGGGTCGAGGAGCTGCGTCGCTGGGCCGCGACCGTGCCGGGCGTCGAGGTCGGGGTCGCCGCGCACAGCGTCCGCGCCGTCCCGCGCTCATGGCTGGAGGCGATCGCCGCGTACGCAGACGCGCATCGACTCGCCCGTCACGTCCACGCCCACGAGCAGCGCGGCGAGCTCGAGCAGTGCCAGGCCGAGCACGGCTGCTCGCCGATCGCGCTGCTGGAGCAGACCGGGTTCCTCGGCCCGCGGACGAGCGTGATCCACGGGATCCACGTCAGCGGCGCCGACGTCGACGCGCTCGCGCGCAGCGACACGATCGTCGTCTCGTGCCCGACGACCGAGGGCAACCTCGGCGACGGGTACCTGCCGGCGATCGCCTACCGGGACGCCGGCGTGCGGCTCGCGATCGGCTCGGACTCGCAGGTCCGGATCGATCCGTTCGAGGAGGCGCGCGAGCTCGAGACCGGCTCGCGGCGCGAGCGCCAGCTGCGGATGGGGCTGCTGGCGTCGGTCGAGGACCTGTGGTTGGAGCTATGCCGCAACGGCTATCGCAGCCTCGGGCTGGGCGAGCGCGCCGAGCGCCCGCCGACGGTCGAGATCGACCTCGAGCATCCCGACCTGCGCGGGGTGCCCGCCGAGGACCTCGCGGTTGCGCTGGTGACGTGCGCGTCGGCCGGGGTGGTCGCACCGGGGCACGGGCTGGCGGACGGTGCGTGAGCGCTGCTGCGGCGTCGCCCCGGGCAGGTCGTGGCGCGGCCGCCGTCCAGCCCAAGCCAGCCGCACGCTAACCCGTGACAGCCGGCGGCAGATCGGTGCCGGTGTGCCTGGGCCGGCGCGCCCGATGTTCGTCGCGCGTTCGCGCCGGGAGCGCCGCGAGCACCACCAGCGCGGCGGCCGCCGCCACCAGCGCGCCGGCTCCGATCGCGAGGTGATTGCCGCTCATGAACGCCGCCCGCGCGGCGTGCGCGAGCAACCGGCCACTGGCGCCGCCGACCGTGGCCGCGATTGCGAGCGCGCCGCCGAGCGAGCCGGTGATCGTGTGCAGCGCCGCCGGCGGGACCCGGCCATCGGCAGGATCCGCACGCCCGCCTGCAGCGGCGAGAAGCCGAGGTCGAACTGCAGCGTCTGGGTGACCACGAACAAGGCGCCGACGAGCGGGAACAGGCCGAGGGCCAGCGCCGCGATCGCCGCCGAGAAGCGCCGCGAGCGGAAGAGCTCGAGCTTCAACAGCGGGTGGTCGCTGCGTTCATCGCGGCACCGAGCCCCATTGCCGCTCGCCACACGATCAGCACCCCGACCGAGCTCGAGAACGCCGCGCCCAGCGACCCGACCGTGAACACGCCGAAGCCCGCCAGGAACAGCCGTTTGCGGCCAAGGCGGTCGGCGAGGCTGCCGGTGACCAGCAGCAGGCCGCCGAACGCCATCGCAT
>JBEKRJ010000262.1:0-6740 GCA_049518835.1 Solirubrobacteraceae bacterium | reverse complement strand
AGAGGTTCGTGTCCGCCGAGGGCGTGGTTGCGCTACGCCACGGATGCGCTCGCCGGCGCCGCGGTGACACCCCCGCGCGCTCCCATCCGCCCGGGAGCGAGCGCCCAGCCCCCGTCGCCCGTCGCTCTCACGGCCGCATTCGTGTTCACGCCGGCCCGGAGTTGGCGACCGCTTGGGCCACAACGCGGTCGCCGCGACTCGCCGCGATCGCCGCCGCAGCCACCCGTGCTGAGACTCGAGCAGGGCCGGCTGTGCGCCGAGCTCGACGGCAAGGGCGCCCGAGCGAGGGGTCGCCAGCATCTGGGTGACGAACGCTGGCGACGACGTGTTCTCGGAGGGCGCGCTCGCACCGCGAAGCAGGCGTCAGGATCTCAAAACCCTCCGCGACGCTATCGTGAAGTGGGCGACAGCCGGACTGGCTGACGGCCGCGCCGGCGCTTTCGCTTATCCCGGCGCTCTCAGACCCCGGTACTGCGTCACCAAGTCTCACGTCGGGCTCGTGTCAATGCGCGACACGGTGTTGTCGTTAGCGTTGGCGACCCATACGGCGCCTTGCGCGACCGCGATCGCGTCGGGAGAGTTGCCGACGGCGATTGCGTTGCCGGCGACCTTCCCGGTCCCGGGGTCGATCCGCGACACCGTGCCGTCGGAATTGTTCGCGACCCACACGCCCCCCTGCCCGACCGCGATCGCGTCGGGAGAGTTGCCGACAGCGATCGGGTTGCCGGCGACCTTCCCGGTGCCGGGGTCGATCCGCGACACGGTGCCGTCGGTATTGTTCGCGACCCACACGCCCCCCTGCCCGACCGCGATCGCAGTTGGCCTTCGGCCGACGCGGATTCCGCTGAGCCCGGCACCGCCGGTACTCACCACTATCGCTATCACCGCTGCAATCACCGCGCCTAGTGCGGCAAGTAACGAGCGCGTGCGGCGCCGGCTGCGATCCGTCGCGGGGATGGCGAAATCGACCGCCCCGCGGCGCCGTCGCTGGGCCTGATGGAGCCCAAATGTCGATTTCGCCGGTCCGGCCACGTCCCGCGGGCTCAGCTGTTGCCACAGGCGAGGACGTGCTTGCGCGGATGGCGGGGCGTGAGTTCCGCGGTCGGCCGGCGGCTTGGTGTCGATTTTGGGACCGGGCGCGCGCTCGGAGTTAGCGGCTTGCCGCTCGGGCGCCGCGCGCTCGCGCTTGTTTGCCCCATGCATGATGCTCAGATCCGAGTAGGCGGCACGCTCGCGCTGTGCGTCGACGCCTGGCGAGGTGGCTTGGGGGCTTGGCGCTGGAGTTGGCGGGCCAGTCGGCACGTCGATTGCGGCGGGCGCCATCGGTCCTCGGGGGAGGTTATGAGGCGGTGGCGTGGCGGGGCCTGGGACTGGTCCGATCGCAGACGATCCGCGCGCTGCCGCGGCGGGTGTGTCGGCGCTGCCGGCCGCCGCGTCCTGGTCGCTGGGGGACGCGGCCGGCGGTTCTCCCAGCAGCGAGTCGCGTCTCCAGAACGGTCCGAGAAGGTCGGCGAGGACCTCTTCGAGCTGACGCCACGCGACGCTCGCAGATCGTTCGCGGTCTGCAGGCTCCTTCACCAGTAGCTGGTCGACCCAGTTCGAGATCCGCTGGTCTAGCGTCGGGTTCATAGATTTCGCCGGCGGGATTGGCTCGTTCGCGTGCTGGTACATCAGCACGAGTGGCGCGGCTGTGTCGGCAAACGGTCGCTGTCCGGTCAGCAGCTCGTACGCGATCAGCCCGACGGCGTACATATCGGTCCAGGGCCCAACCTCCCGACCGTCGGCCTGCTCGGGCGCCATATACGCCGGGGTGCCGATCACCATCCCCGCCTGGGTTTTCAGTGCCGTCAGGCCGGGGATCTGGTCCAGCGCCTTCGCGATCCCGAAGTCCGCGATCTTGATCAGCCCCTCAGAGCTCACCAGCAGGTTCTCGGGCTTGAGGTCGCGGTGGACGATCCCGCGCCGTTGCGCGTGACCCAGGCCGTCCAGGACGCCTTCGAGTACCCCACCAACTTGCGCGAACGTCAACTGGCGAACGTATGCGCGCAACGATCCGCGCGGCAGGTACTCCATCGCGATGTACGGCTTACCGTCGTGATCGAAGAAGTCGAACACCGTAACCACGCTTCGGTGGCTTAGAGACCCGCCGACCTTCGCCTCACGCAGGAACCGCAACGCCAGTTCGCGGTCCGAGCGATCAAACGACGCAAGCTCTTTCAGCGCGACAAGCCGATCAAGCCCCGGCTGACGAGCAAGATGAACCACCGCCATCCCACCGGCGCCAAGCTCACCAAGAAGCTCGTAGCGGCCTACAGTGCCAGTTGTCTGCTGCATCGGTAGCCCCGGGCGCGGAGGACAAGAGCTTATCGAGCCGGGGGGCTGCTCGGCGATCCAGGTGAGGTACTTGGCGGTGTAGACGCACAGGTCCCCGACCGTGTCACCGAGGGCCTCGGTGGCCGCGGGCCGGTCCTCATCGAACGCGATCCGCAGCCGGTCGTACTTGCGGGCCATGTTCGCGAAGATCGCGATCACCTCACCGCGCTTGCGCCAGGCGTCCCCGTAGGCGGCGTGCTTGTATCGGTGCAGCCGCTCGAGCAGCCGCAGGATCTCCCTACGCTGCTCGGCGGCCTCGGCGCACGGGTTGGGCGAGGGCATGAGCTGTGCTCAGCATCCCACTGCGGGCTCGAACAGGCCCCCGGTCACAGCCGGGCGGCGCTGCGGCGCGGCTCGACGCTTTTCACTTTTCGGGGGATGCTGGTCGAGCGTCGGCTGAGCGGGCGATGCGTCGGACCGCGCGCGGGCGATGTGCCCGTTGACGCCCCACTTAGGGGGATAGAACAGGTCGATCGCGGGCTTGGGTTCGCGGAACTCTTGCTTGATGCGCACGCGATTGCTCTTGAGGTCGGGGAACTTCGCACGGGCGTACTTGTCGGTCTCGCAGAACAGGCCCTGGCAGTCGATCGCATGCAAGCGGCGATGGCCGAACAGCCCCGACCAGGAGAGCCCGAGGCGGGCGAACTCCTCCTCCTGGCGATCGACCATGCGGGCGATCAGCTGACCCGGCGTGTGGCCGGCGAAGTCGCTGAATACCTTGTCCAGGCCGCGGACGGCGCCGGGCCCCGGGACGGTGAAGTCGTCCTCGTCGAAGTTCAGCTGCTCGCTGTAGTTGAGGTCGATCGCCAGCTGATAGCCCATGAACGGGCCGATCATCGGCCAGGCGCGCAAGGCCGTGACGACTTCCTCGAGCGACTCGGCCCGGCTGAGCTCCGCGCCAAGCCCGCCGGTGGCGGCGTAGATGACTTGGGAGATCAGGTATCGGGAGACGCGGTCAGAGGCGCGGCAGCTGATTGCAGAACTTGAAGCGCTGGAGGATCGGGTCGTCGGTCCACGGACCGGGCTCGCGGCGGGCGCGCTGCTCGAAGATGTGCTGGCGCTCGGCGGCGAACCGCCAGTAGGCGTCGTAGACGTCGCGGCGGACGCTGGGTTGCATCGTCCGAGCGTCCCATTTTGCGCGGACGGCCGCCATCGCGGCCGCTGGCGACTCGCATTTTGCAGTGCTTGGCGTTCAGGCCGGGAACGCGGCCAGCATTGCCTTTGCGGCCTCGATGTTGCCGGGCTCGAGCTCGACGTGGCCGAGCGTCATCAGCAGCTCGCCCGGGTCGGCGCCGGCATAGTGGGCGATGTAGCGCTGGAGCTCGGCGAGCCCGAGGTAGTTGCCGTAGGCGCGCCCGACGAGGTACTCGTTGCGGTAGACCGCCTGCAGGTGCACGCGCCGCTGGTGCAGATGGACCGACAGGTGACCGAGGCACGGAAAGCTCATCGGGCTACGGTCCTTGCGCTCGTTGTAGATGTTGATCTCATACCGCGAGCTCTTGTTCGAGCGTTTCTTGAGCTCGGTCTTGAGCTTGAGGACCGTGTCGCTGAGCTGATCGGCGGGCTTCCCCTTCTCGGCGCGGGAAGGCGACGATTCGGCCGAAGTAGGTCCCGCGACCGTTCTGGTTGAACCCGCGCAGCCCGTCCTTCGTGTAGCGCTCGCGGTAGTAGGCGGCCAACTCGGCCGGGCCCGCGGTCCGTCGGGCCCAGGCTGCGGGGAAGATCGTGTTGCGGGTGGTCTCGATGTCGGGAAGGTCCTTGCGGCTTGTGGCGTTGCGGCGGTCGATCAGCTCCTGCGCCGCGGCGCGGATCGCGGGGTCCTCGATCGTCGGGTCGGCGATGCGCACGTAGCGGTCGGCGATCTCGGTCATGGCCCCTCCATGGCGTGCGCGCGCAGCGCGTAGTGGACCAGATAGCGGCGTGTGACGTAGCCGTAGCCGTGGTCGCCCCAGTTCGGGCCCCACGAGTTCTTGAGGACGATCCGGTCGGGCCCGGTGAGCGCGCCGACGGCAAGGACGGCGTGGTTGGCGGGGGTCTTGCGACCGGGTTCGGCGTCGATGACGCCTCCCGGCTCGCGCCATGCGGTGTACACGACGCCGAGGGTGAGGATCACCGGCCGGGCGGCATCGACGGCGGCGGCAACGCTGTCGAAGCCCGCGTTGGCGAGGTGGTGAAGGCGGTCAGGGCGCGGCGGTTCGCGGGCGAGGGCGGCATCGGGTCGTCCGGCAGTCCATCGCGGCTGTCCGTAGGGCCAGGCGGTCTCGCTGGCGTGACCGTGGGTCTGCGGGCCGGTAAGGGCCCAGCTGGCGGCGACCTCCTCGCGACCCGGGACGCCGCCGATCCGGTGCGCGGCCCACATCGCGTCCTCGGCCGAGCGATGCGCCGCGTCGCCGGCCGACCATTCGTGGGCCGCGCTGGTGGCGAATGCGACGCAGGTGGGGCGATCGCCCTGGTTGCGCACTGGCGTCTGTTGGGGGCGGAAGTCCGACACGATCAGGCGGGGAGGGCGAGGTCGGCTTCGGGGAGCTGCAGCCCGGTGAGCGAGGGGTTGACCGACAGCAGCAGCTCGAACTCGTCGGTTTGAGAGTCGGGCTCCCACGGCTGGTCCTTGACCAGCGCGAGGCGGTGGATCGCGCGGTCGGCGTCGGGGGCGATCTCGAGCACCAGCGAGCGTGGATGGCTGTCGCCGGCCAGCTCGTCGTCTGCGCCGGGAGCGCTGCCGAGCTCGGGTTCCCAGTCGTCCTGGTAGGAGTCGGCGAGAACCCGGACATCGTCGGGCCGGTCGACGAATCGCCACGAGTAGCCCGAGCTGGGGATCTCCTCGAGGGTCAGGACGAGCCGGTCGCCCGGGCGAGCATCGACAGGCTGGCGGTTGTGGCGCACGTCGAGCCACCAGACGTCGTTGTGCATGTCGTCTGGGACCATCTCCCCCGCGAGGGCCTGCTTGATGGCGCGGGGCTCGACGCGGACCCGCCGATCAGCGGTGTCGACGCTGACGATGCGCACGACGCCGAGCTGGCGGGCGGTGGCCGTGTAGCTCGTGCCCAGCCACAGCGAGAGCGCGTAGACGTCGAGCGGGTCCTGGGGCGTGGCGATGCCGAGCTCCCTCAAACCGTGGCGGATCAGGCGCCGCGGCATCAGGAACCAGGCGCTGAAGGCCTCGGCCTCCTTCTCGTGGTCGGTCCAGCGGTCGACGTCGCCCCGTCGCAGCGCCTGCTCGATGTCGAGGTCGACCTCGGTGGCGTGGTCGAAGACGTGATGACCGAGCTCGTGCCCGGCGGTGTAGCGCTGCCGTGTCCGGGGGTGGCCGGAGTGCAGCAGGATCCCCGGCGATGACCCGCCCGGCATTTGCGGCAAGTACACGCCGGAGGCCTTCTCGCCGAGGGGGGCGAACGCCAGCACGAGACCGAGCCGCTTGATCGCGTCGAACACGTCGACCGGGCGGGTTCGGTCGATCCCGAGATCGACCTGCAATTCGCTGCCGCGGCGGCGGCGCGGGCGTGTGCGTCGGCCCAGCTGCTCACCGGTCGCCTCTTCCTCGCCGCTCGTAGTTCTGCAAGAACAGCGCGAAGCGCAGAACCTGCTCCTTGGCGGCGGGGTCCATCTCTCCGGTCGCCCGCGCGAGCGCTTGGAGGATCGGATCCTCGGCGCCCCCGGCGAGATCCTCGGGCGGGTCATTTCCCAGGAAGTAGTCGACCGGCATCCGGTAGAGCTCGGCCAGTCGCTTGAGTTCGAGGCTCTCAACCCGCCTGCTGCCGCGCTCGATGTCGGAGACCGCCGAGCGCGGGATCCCCGTTTGCTCGGCGACGAACTGTTGGGAGAGGTTCAGGAACTCGCGCGCCTCGCGGAGCCGGCGGGCGAGCTGCTCGGCGTCGTCGGGCCTGACGGGCGAGGTCCTCACGGCCGGGCCTCACGCGCGGCGAACTGCGCGAAGGCACGAACCGATCGCATGTCACGTCGCCTGAGCTTCTTCTTCGGGATCCGCAGGCCAGTGCACTGACGGAACTCGACGAGGATGTCCATCAGATCGAGTGAGTCGACGGGCATCATGCTGCCGCGCTCTGGAGGTCGTGTGCGAGCTGATCGCGATCCTCCTCGAGCAGGTCGGCGAGGAGCTCGGCCACGAGCTCGGTGATGGTGTCCTGAAATGTCGCATCTTCCCACCAGTTGTCGCATCTTCCGAAAGAGATGTCTGGTTTTGCCCCACCGCTCATCGGGATTGACCTCGTCGATCCTCAGCGCCTGCGTGACCGACTCGAACGCTCCCCTGCCCTGAGGGCCGAGCTGTTTCACCCCGGCGAGATCGCCTGCAGCGACGGCCAGCCGTCGCCGATCGAGTGCCTCGCCGGCCGGTTCGCCGCCAAGGA
>JBEKRJ010000261.1:0-6753 GCA_049518835.1 Solirubrobacteraceae bacterium | reverse complement strand
GACGAACCCGACCGCCCAGACCGGCTGATCCTGGACTTCGATCCGTCGGGCGAGCGCTTCGACGAGGTTCGCGCGGCCGCACGCGACGCGGGCGACCGCCTGCTCGACGCGGGCCTGGTCCCGTACGCGATGGTGACCGGCTCGCGCGGCATCCACGTGCTGTGCCCGTTGCGCCGCGCGGCGAGCTTCACCGAAGTGCACGCCTACGCGCGCACGCTCGCCGAGCAGATGGTCGCCGACGCGCCCGGACAGCTGACGCTCGAGTGGCGCAAGGCCGATCGCGGCGAGCGGATCTACGTCGACGTCAACCGGATCGCCTACGCCCAGCACGCGGTTGCGCCTTACGCCGTGCGCCCGCGCGCGAATGCGCCGGTGGCGGTGCCGCTGCACTGGCAGGAACTGTCGCAGCCAACGCTCGCGCCGGACCAATGGACGCTCGCCAACCTCGGCGCTCGCCTCGAGGACGGGGATCCGTGGCGCGGCCTCAATCGCCGCGCGCGGGCGCTGCCGCGAGGCTGACGCGGCCGGCGCAGACAGGCGATACGCTCGCGCCGATGGCCGGCTGCATCTTCTGTGCGATCGTCGCGGGCGAGGCGCCGGCGACGATCGTCGACGAGGACGGCGCCACGGTCTCGTTCATGGACATCAATCCCTTGCAGCCGGGGCACGCGCTTGTCGTTCCCCGTCGCCATTGCGCGAACGTGGTGGAAATCGACCCGTCCGACCTCGCCGGGGTGTTCGTCGCGGCGAGGCGGCTTGCGGCGCGGATGAAGGGTCGCCTCGACGCGGACGGAGTCTTGCTGCTCAACTCCTGCGGCGCCGCGGCGGGCCAGGTGGTGATGCATTTCCACCTCCACGTGATCCCGGTCAAGGGCGAGCCGCCGCCATTCCCGCGCTCGCTCCAGTGGGCCGGCGAGGCGGAGTTGGCTGCGGCGGCCTCGGCGCTCCGCCGCGCGCCTGGTGACGACCCTCACCTGCGCAAGCGGTCGCCGATCCGTTCGGCGAGGGCTTCGGGCGCGAGGTCCGCGACCCCCTCCCAGTGCAGTCGCTCGAGGAACGTCGAGTCCGAGCGGTAGAACGGCCGCAGGTTCGAGCGGCAGGCGAGACGCAGGTTGAGGGGATAGCCCGGTGTGCCGGCAGGCGCGCCGTAGATCGCCAGGTTGAAGCTCTGCAGGCCCAGCTCGGCGTAGACGCCGAGCGCGAGCGCCAGGCCGTGCGCCAGCTCGGCAACTTGCTCCTCGTGTAGCTGCGCCGGCGACGGCACCCCGTCGATGAACGCACGCAGCTCGGCGGGCGCGATTGGCGCGAAGCTCGCCAGCCACTGCACGGCGCCGGTGGCGCCGAGGTATCGCTCGCCGGCGCGTCGCTCGGCCTCGAGGTAGCGCTGATAGCGCGCGGGCGGCAACTCGGCGAGCAGCCGCTGCATCGTCGTCGGCGCGGCGTCGACGATCCCCTGCAGATGCGGATGAAACAACGAGCTGCCCGACGGGAGCATGTGGTTGGCGTTGATCGATGCCCACGGCGCGGCCGGGTCGGCCGCGATCACGGCCTTCGCATAGGCGACCTGCGTGGCCAGGTTGTCGGCCAGCAGCTGCGCGCTGATCTGCTCCAGCGGCAGGTAGTGCAGGCGTGGCGAATAGACCGACACGCAGCTGTAGGACGCGTAGGCGTGGAGGTTGGGGAACAGCACCGCCTCGCCGTGGGTGATCCGCCCGCCGGGCGCGATCGCCGCCGTCAGCGTTGGGGTCAGCTCGAAGATCCGCTCGGGGCAGAACGGGCACGACCGCTGGGCCTTGCGCGCGAACTCCTCCAGATCGAGGTCGCTGGCCGGGATCAGTCCGCGGTCGGGCACGATCCGCGAGCTGTAGCCGGTGAGGGGGTCGATCCGCACCTCGATCGGGGTCCGGATCGACTTCCCCGTCGCGGGCTCGAGCATCTCCGCGGTCAGCAGCTGGCGGCGTAGCACCTCTTCGGTCACGGCGACCGGAACGCTACGCGATCTGGCTGTGTCTATCCGCCGCTCATGTCGACGGCGTAGACGTTCGCCGGTTCGATCGTGACGACGACGCGGCTGTCCCCCGGACGGTCGTGAACCCTGAGGTCGGCGCTGTACTTTGCCCCGACCCGGTCGGCGAACGCGTAATCGTCGTCGGCTTGGATCCGCGCGTGGCCGCGTACCTCGAGGTATCGGTAGGGGTTGGCGAGGTCGAGCAGCAGCAAGCTGCACTGCGGGCGCCGGCGCAGGTTTCGGGTCTTCAGCCGCGAGCCGTTGAGCGACAGCTTCAGCTCGCCATCGTCATCGTCGTACAAGAACCACACCTCGGTCAGCTGCGGCACGCCGTTGGCGCCGATCGTGGCCAGCGACGCGACCTGCGCCTGCAGCAGATCGCGATGGGTGTCGGGGAAGGTGCTCATCGCCCGATTCTCGCCGACCTCGCTCACGGATGCCACCGCTCACAGACGGTTCAGGCATTCGCGAGCTTCGACCACGCGAAGCTGCTGACCGACGTGACCGATTCCGACCCCGGCGCCGACGCGCTGCTTTCGCACCCGGTCCCATGTCGAGCCTGAACGGTTTGCCCGCCAGGTCCGCCGCGGTTGCATTGCAACTCGCCGATCAGGTATAGATTTACGCGATGCCTGAGCCGCCACGTCGATTTCAGCGCTCCGAGCGCCGGCCGCCACCCGGCCCGCGCGGGGGCGGTCCTTCGCAGGACATCGCCCGCTTGCCCGACCTCGTGCACGGCCGCGCGCGGTCCGGCGCGGTCCGCACCGAACGCTCGATCTACGTAGATCTGCTGCCGCCGTGCAACAACGCGTGCCCGGCGGGCGAGAACATCCAGGGCTGGCTCGCGCACGTCAACCACGACGAGCCCGAGAAGGCGTGGCGGCTGCTGACCGGCGACAACCCGTTCGCATCGATCCACGGCCGCGTCTGCTACCACCCGTGCGAGAGCAACTGCAACCGCGCCAGCCTCGACAGCGCGGTCTCGATCCACGCGGTCGAGCGCTACCTCGGCGACTTGGCGCGCGAGCGCGGATGGCAGTTCGATCCGCCCAAGGTCCGCAGCGGCAAGCGCGTGCTCGTGATCGGCGCCGGCCCGAGTGGCTTGTCGGCGGCCTACCACCTGGCGCGACTCGGGCACGACGTCGAGGTCCGCGACGCCGGCCCTGAGCCCGGCGGGATGATGCGCTACGGGATCCCCGCCTACCGGCTGCCGCGCGACGTGCTCGACGAGGAGGTCGAGCGGATCGCCGCGCTCGGCGTTCGATTCGTCAGCGACCACCGCGTTTTGGACCTCGAGGCCGAGCGGGCCGACGGTGGCTTTGAGGCGGTGTTCGTGGCGGTCGGCGCGCACCTTTCGAAGCGGGTCGAGATCCCGGCGATGGACGCCGGCCCGATCGTGGACGCGATCTCGTATCTGCGCAGCGTCGCATCGGGCGAACGGCCGCAGATCGGGCGCACGGTGGCAATTTACGGCGGCGGCAACACGGCGATGGACGCCGCGCGCACTGCCAAGCGACTCGGCGCCGAGGAGGCGCTGATCGTGTACCGGCGCACCCGCGAGCAGATGCCCGCGCACGAGGACGAGGCCGCCGACGCCGAGCGCGAAGGCGTGCGGATCAACTGGTTGCGGACGATCAAGGCGTTCGAGGGCCCACAGCTGCAGGTCGAGGTGATGGAGCTCGACGAGACCGGCTTCCCGCAGCCGACGGGCCGCTTCGAGACGCTCGCCGCGGATGCGGTCATCCTGGCGCTCGGTCAGGACACCGAGAGCGAGTTCATGCGCAACATGCCGGGCGTCGAGTTCGAGCGCGACGGCACCGTGCGCGTTTCACGTTCGCTGATGACCGGCGCGCCGGGCGTGTTCGCCGGCGGCGACATGGTGCCTTCCGACCGCACGGTCACGATCGGCGTCGGGCACGGCAAGCGCGCGGCGCGCGAGATCGACGCGTGGCTGCAGGGCACGCGCCTGGAGCGAGCGCCCAAGCATCCGCTCGCCAGCTTCGAGATGCTGAACCTGTGGTACTTCGGTGACGCGGCCCAGCGCAGCCAGCCCGAGCTCGAGCCGGCCGCGCGGCTGGCCGGGTTCGACGAGGTGCTCGGGAGCCTGCCGGCCGAGGAGGCGGCGTACGAGGCCAACCGCTGTCTGTCGTGCGGCAACTGCATCGAGTGCGACGGGTGTCTGGGCGCGTGTCCCGAGGATGCGGTGATCAAGCTCGGCCCCGGCCTTCGCTACCGCTTTGACTACGACCGCTGCACGGGCTGCCGGGCGTGCTACGAGCAGTGCCCGGTCCACTCGATTGAGATGCTCCCAGAGGAGGCGCCGTTGCCACCGGAAACGTTCGTTGCGCCGCCCGTCCCGATCGAGGTTCGCTACTAATGCGCGCGACTGTCGACGGTAACGAGGCGGCGGTCTCGGTCGCCTTCCGTTGCAACGAGGTCTGCTGCATCTTCCCGATCACGCCGTCCTCGCCGATGGCCGAGCTCGCCGACGAGTGGGCCAGCCGCGGGCGGACCAACATCTGGGGTGCGGTGCCGACCGTCGTCGAGATGCAGAGCGAGGCCGGCGCCGCGGGCGCGCTGCACGGCTCCCTGCAGGGCGGCGCGCTGACGACGACGTTCACCGCGTCGCAGGGCCTGCTGCTGATGATCCCCAACATGTACAAGATCGCCGGCGAGTTGACCGCGGCGGTCATGCACGTCGCCGCGCGGTCGCTGGCGGCGCAGGGGCTGTCGATCTTCGGCGACCACGCCGATGTGATGGCAGTCCGGCAGACCGGCTTTGCGCTGCTGGCGGCGTCGTCGGTGCAGGAGGCTGGGGATCTTGCGCTGGTCGCGCAGGCCGCGACGCTCGAGAGCCGGGTGCCGTTCGTGCACTTCTTCGACGGCTTCCGGACTTCGCACGAGCTCAACACGATCGAGATGCTCGAGGACGACGACATTCGCGCGCTCGTGCCCGAGGAGCTGGTGCGGGCCCATCGCGCCCGCGCGCTGTCGCCCGAGCACCCGTTCATCCGCGGCACGGCCCAGAACCCCGACATCTACTTCCAGGCGCGCGAGACCGTCAACCCGTTCTACGCCAAGCTGCCGGCGATCGTGCAGGATGCGATGGACCGCCTCGGCCAGCGGACCGGTCGCGACTACAAGCTGGTCGAGTACGAAGGGCATCCGCAGGCCGAGCGCGTGGTCGTGCTGATGGGCTCGGGCGCCCAGACCGCGCGTGAGACGGTCGCTCACCTGCAAGCGGCCGGCGAACGCGTCGGCGTCGCGACGGTCAGGCTGTATCGCCCGTTCCCGGCGCGGGAGCTGGAAGCGGCGCTGCCGCAGACCGTCCGCGCCGTCGCGGTGCTGGACCGCACCAAGGAGCCCGGCTCGCAGGGCGAGCCGCTGTTCCTCGACGTGCTCGCCGCGCTCAACGACGCCCACGGCGACGGCGAGCGCGAGCGGATGCCGAACGTGATCGGCGGGCGCTACGGGCTGTCTTCGAAGGAGTTCAGCCCCGGCATGTGCGCGGCGGTGTTCGCCGAGCTTGACCGCGAGCGGCCCAAGCGGCGGTTCACGATCGGGATCAACGACGACGTTTCCGGCACCAGCATTCCCTACGACGACTCGCTCGACATCGAGCCCAAGGAGACGGTCCGGGCGCTGTTCTTCGGCCTCGGTGCAGACGGCACGGTGGGCGCGAACAAGAACACGATCAAGATCCTCGGCGAGGAGGGCATGAACGCCCAGGCGTACTTCGTCTACGACTCCAAGAAGTCGGGCGGCACGACCGTTTCGCATCTGCGCTTCGGGCCGCAGCCGATCAAGGCCCCGTATCTGGTCGGGCAGGCCGGGTTCATCGGCTGTCACGTGTTCGGGCTGCTCGACCGTTCGGAGGTGCTCGACCGCGCGGCGCCGGGTGCGACGTTGCTGCTCAACACCCGGCACGCGGCGGACAAGGTCTGGGACGAGCTGACGCGTCCGGTCCAGGAGGAGATCGTCGCCAAGGGGATCCATCTGTATGTCGTCGACGCGGGCAAGATCGCGCGCGAAGCCGGGTTGGCGGGGCGGACCAACACCGTGCTGCAGACCTGCTTCTTCGCGATCTCGGGCGTGATGGAGCCCGATGCCGCGATCGAGGCGATCAAGACGTCGATCAAGAAGACCTACGGCAAGCGCGGCGCAGAGGTCGTGCAGCGCAACCAAAATGCGGTCGATCGTTCCATCGCGGGACTGCACAAGGTGCAGGTGCCCAGCCAGGTGAGCTCGGAGCGCGAGACGCCGGCCGTCGTGCCCGACTATGCGCCCGAGTTCGTGCGCACCGTCACGGCCGCGATGATGGCCGGGCACGGCGAGGGCCTGCCGGTCAGCATGCTCCCGATCGACGGCACCTATCCGAGCGGCACGACCAAATACGAGAAGCGCAACATCTCTGACCAGGTTGCGGTCTGGGATTCCGAGCTGTGCATCCAATGCGGCAACTGCAGCCTCGTCTGTCCGCACAGCGTGATCCGCTCGCGCTATTACGAGCCATCGCAGCTCGAAGGCGCGCCGGACAGCTTCAAGTCGGCGCTGCTCAACGCACCCGGGCTGCCCGAGCACCGCTACACGCTGCAGGTGTACGTCGAGGACTGCACCGGCTGCAGGCTGTGCGTCGAGGCCTGCCCGGTGTCGGCCGGCGGCGAGCCCGAACGCAAGGCGATCAACCTCGGCCAGCGTGAGCCGCTGGTGGAGGCCGAGCGCGAGAACATCGAGTTCTTCGAGAC
>JBEKRJ010000260.1:0-6755 GCA_049518835.1 Solirubrobacteraceae bacterium | reverse complement strand
GCTTCTGCACGACGGGACGCAGAACCTGATCGACGCGATGAACCGCACCGGGGTCCGGCGACTCGTGTGCGTGACGCTGCTCGGCGTCGGCGAGAGCCATCGCAACGCCTCCCTGACCTACCGCAAGCTGATCCTCCCGATGCTCTCGCCGATGCTCCCCGACAAGCAGCGACAAGAGGACGTCATCCGCGCCAGCGACCTGGAATGGGTGATCGTTCGGCCGCCGCGCTTCGTCGGCGGCAAGCCCACCGGTACGGCCCAGATCATCCCCGACGGCCAGCCCGGCAGGGTCGGCAAGGTCATCCGGGAGGACCTCGCCAACATCCTCCTCGACCTCGCCACCAACGACCAGTTCGCTAGGCACACCGTAATCGTCGGTTCAAGACCAACGTGATCGCCAAATCGCCAGCGACTGACCTGATCCGCGTGGCTTCCACTAAACACGCTTAGTGGAAGTACATCACGCCTGGGCTTCCACTAACGTGTGCGACGACCGGGTCGCAGACCGGCAAATCTGCTTCCACTAACAGGTCGTTCGCTCCGCATATCCTCGGAGCGCTGACGTTTGCTGCGAGCGTCGCTCCCAGCAAGATCCTCGATGCCGTACTCCTGCTCCAGGCGATGAACGTTGAGGGCCGCCGCCACGTCCCCGACGACGCGTCCCTCGATTTCGTCGCGTCGCGCTGGCGCCCCTACCTCGACGCCGCCCGCGAGGCCGGGAACGAGAACCGCTTCAAGCACTACTGGGAGCTGTGCGTGCTCCTCGCCCTCCAGGGCGCTCTGCGCTCCGGCGAGATCTGGGTGAAAGGCTCGCGGCGCTACGCCAACCCGGCTTCCTACCTGATCGCACCCGAGGCGTGGGAGCGCGACCGGGCTGAGCTGCTCAAGCTAACCGGCAAGCCCGCCACGTTCGCCGAGCGCCTGGTCGAGATCGAGGCGGAGATGGCCCGCTACCTCGACGAGCTCGAGGCGCTGCTCGCCGACCCCGACGGGCCGGTCTGGATCGACGACGCCGGCGATCTGCACCTGCGTCCGCTTGCCGCCGAGGTGATCGACCCCGCAGTCCTCGTGGAGCGCGACGGCGTCGTTGCGCGCCTCCCGATCGTGCCGCTCACCGAGGTGCTGATCGAGACCGACGGCGGGATCCACTGGTCGCGTCATTTCACGCACGCCGGTGGTGGGAGCCCCCGCCACTCGCCGCTCGAGCACCAGCGCAACCTCTACGCCGCGCTCCTCGCACAGGCCTGCAACTTCGGCAGCACCCGCATGGCCGAGCTGACCGGGATCTCGGCCGACACGATCGACTGGACCACCCAGTGGTATCTCCGCGAGGAGACGCTCAGGGCCGCGAACACCGAGGTCGTCAACGCCCACTACCGCCACCCCCTCGCGCAACTCCTCGGCGACGGCACGCTGTCCTCCTCCGACGGTCTGCGCCTCCCGATGCGCGGCAGATCCCTCACCGGCCGAGCGCTCTCCAGATATTTCGTTGACGAGGGCCTGACGAGCTACACCCACGTCTCCGACCAGCACTCGACGTTCGGCACGCAGATCATCGTCTCCACTGAGCGCGACGCGACGTTCACGCTCGATGAGATCCTCGGTAACACGACCGAGCTGCCGTTACTCGAGCACACGACCGACAGCCACGGCCAGACCCTCGCCACGTTTGCGATGTTCGACCTCGTCGACAAGCGCCTCTCGCCGCGGATCGCGAAGCTGACCGAGAAACAGCTCTACCGGCCGCGCCCGGCTAGCCACTACAAGGCATGGCCCCTGGCGGGTCCGCTGCTCAAGCACCACGCCCAGATCGACCTGATCGACGCGCAGTGGGACGACCTGCTACGGATCGGCGCCTCGCTCAAACAGGGCTACGTCTCCGCCGCGCTGCTGATCGCCAAGCTTCAAGCCGGCTCCCGCCAGCATCCGCTGTCCAAAGCGATGCTGGAGTACGGGAAGCTGCTGCGCACGCTCCACGCGCTGCGCTGGTTCACCGACGAGGCGTTCCGCCGCCGGATCGGCCGGCAGCTCGACCGCGGCGAGGCGCTCAACGACCTGCGCCGCTTCATCTTCTTCGCCAACCGCGGAACTGTCCGCTACTCCGACCACGAAGACCAGACGACCCAGGCGCACTGCCACACCCTCGTCGTCAACACCTGCATCCTCTCCACGACCGGCTACCTCCAAGACGCCGTGCACGCCGAACGCGCCGACGGGCGCCCCGTCAGCGACGAAGCGATCGCCAACCTCAGCCCTGGCCAGTTCGAGACGATCAACCCCTACGGCACCCTTACGTTCGACATCCCAGGTGTCCTCGGGCGGCCCCGCCCACCACCAGTCGCCTCTAACCCGCGTTAGTGGATCAATTGTTGGCCGTTTTACCGTCTTTACTCAGACGACCCCGTTACCGAGACTTACTTTGCGGCTCGGGACAGCTTCGGGAGTTCCGGGCCGGAATGCAAGGTCGAGTGCGTCCGTGCGCTGCCGCGGGCACCTCCGGGAGCCGCTCGTCGGCGACACGTCGCCCCTCGACCCGTCGTTTGAGATCCTGACGAGGCGGCACGGATGCCCCGCCAGCCATCTCGGACGGTTGCCGGAGGACGATCTCTGCACTCATCTCGGGCCCTGCTCTGCCGCTCGCAACCGGGGTAGCCGTCGCACCGTACCCTCCCGAGCCCTGCGCCTTCCCCCTCGGCGCCCGCCGTTTTTTGCGTGGCCCGCGGTGCGGCGGCAGTGGACGCGCCGCCCCCGACCGTGTGACCGGGCAGATCCAAGCCTGCCAATAACCGATGAGACGATTAAATCCATGACCCCAGCCCAGCCGACGACAGGTATGCGCGTGCCGCCGAGATCCTCACCCGCGAAGCCTTGCGCGAAGCATTCGCAAACCTCTCCGATCGCGAGCGGCGCGTCCTCGCGCGCCGCTACCGGGGGGTACGGCCCACATAAGCCCAAAAGGTGTAATGGGACCGCCGAGCACAGCTATTCGTCGACGAGGAGGAGGCCGAGGACTCGTGTGCGGTCTTCTGCGCTCGAGCGTGTGTAGATCCGGGTCGTTTCGAGGCGGGCGTGGCCGAGGAGCTCGGCGACGACCCGTCCGGGAGGCTCGAACTTCCACGACCGGATGCGACCCGGGCCTAGCCGTGGTCAGTAACGGCACTTTCATAACGATCACGATCACGATCTGCGCTGCGTTCCTCGCCGCGTTCGGCGGCGCGATCTACGCCGTGGTGAGCGTTCTCAGCACCCCGATCTCGGACGTGCGCCAGGACGTCCGCGACCTCCAGCGCGACCTCCGGAACTTCAAGAGCGAAGTCAGTGCCGCGCTCGCGAAGATCAACGGCCACGGCAACGGCTGATGCGCCGATGACATATTCAAGTGTGCTCGCCGAGCGGGTTGCTCGCATCTACGCGACGCTGGCTAAGGCAGACGCGGCGATCTTGCGGATCAGGCAGCGCCTTCCCCTGTTTGAGGAGGTCTGCCGTGTGCTAGTCGAGGAGGGGCGGCTGCGGATGGCGCGGGTCGGTGAGATCGACGACCAAGGGTGGATCGTCTCTGTCGCCCACGCGGGCGCGGCGCAGGGCTACTTCGACGACCTCCGGGTCTCCGTGCTCGATGTTGCGGAGGGCCGGGGGCCGACCGGCATCGCGGCGCGCGAGCGCGATCACGTGTTCACGACTGACATCGCAACGGACGCAAGGATGGCTCCGTGGCGCGACGCGGCGCTCGCGCGGGAGTTTCGATCTTCTGCCGGATTCCCGCTCGTGGTGGACGATCGTTGCGTCGCGGTGCTGACGGCTTACGCCTCAGAGCCGGGGTTCTTCGATGAGGAAGAGGTCGCGCTGTTTGACCGGATGGCGGCCGACCTCTCCTTCGCGTTGGACGCGATGGCGCGAGACGAGCGACGCCGGGCCGTCGAGGCGCAGCTTGGTGCCAGCGAGGAGCGTTATCGGCGGGCTCTCTCGGCGCTATCGGAGGGGATCGTGGTCCAAGGCAAGGACGGGGCGATCAGCAGTTGTAACCCGGCGGCCGAGCGGATCCTTGGGCTCAGCGCCGACCAGATGATGGGTGTCAGCTCGCTGGACCCGCGTTGGCGGGCGGTCCACGAGGACGGATCTCCGTTTCCCGGCGAGGAGCATCCGGCGATGGTCACGCTCCGTACCGGCACTCCGCTGGAGGGCGTGATCATGGGTGTGCACAAGCCGGACGGGTCGCTGAGCTGGATTTCGATCAACTCGATGCCGTTCCGTGCCGGCAGCGATGATGCTGGCGAGGACGCGGTCGTCACCACGTTCACCGATATCACCACGCGCCGGGCCGCGGAGGCGAGGCTGCGTGAGAGCGAGGAGCGCTTCCAGGCCGCGATCAGGATGATGCAGGATGGGGTCGCGATCCTGTCCTCGGTCCGCGACGAGACCGGCGAGATCGTCGACTTCCGCTATGACTACGCCAACGACGCGTACTGTGAGCTGGTGGGGCGCGACCGCAAGCAGTTGCTGGCGCGCCGCGTCGGCGGGGTGTTCCCCGACTGGTTGCGGAGCGAGCGCTTCGAGGTCTTCCGGCAGGTCGCGCTAACGGGCACGCCGTTTCGGACCGAGGACTTTCATCCCGAGCAGGCGTGGGGAGCCGAGTTCGCGCGCCGGGTGCTCGACAGTGTCGTCGCCCGCGCCGGCGAGCAGCTGGTGGTCTCGGCGCGTGATGTCAGCGACCGGCGACGCGCCGAGGCGCAGCTGGGTGCGAGCGAGGAGCGTTTCGATGCGGCGGTCGGGTCGATGCTCGACGCGTTCGCGATCCTCTCACCGGTCCGCGACGAGCAGGGGGAGATCGTCGATTTTCGCTGGGAGTACGTCAACGACGCCTACTGCGAGCTGGTCGAGCTCGACCGCGACCGGCTGATCGGCCAGCGCCTCAGCGAGCGGTACCCCGGTTGGCCGACCAGCGAGCGCCTCGTCGTGTACCGCGGGGTGTCGGAGACCGGCGAGCCGTGCCTGAGCGTCGATGTCGCCGAACCCGAGGCGTGGGCCGGAGGGCGGCTGGCGAACCGGGTGCTTGACACGATGATCGTCGCGGCGGGCGAGCACGTCGTGGTCACCGCGCGTGACGTGACCGAGCGCCATCGCCTCGAGGAGCAGTTGCGCGCGAGCGAGGAGCTGTTTCGGACGGGGGTCGGCTCGCTGCTTGACGGGTTCACGATCTGCTCACCGGTGCGCGACCAAACGGGTGAGATCATCGATTTCCGCTGGCAGTACGCCAATGACGCCGCCTGCGCGCGCAACGAGCTGACGCGCGAGCGGATGCTCGGGCAGCGGATCAGCGAGGTGCTTCCTGGATACACCGACAGCGACGTGTTCAAGCTCCACCGCCGGGTCGCGCAGACGGGCGAGCCGGCCCGGGTCGATGAGGTTTCATGGCAGGCCGAGTGGGTCGCCGGCCGGCAGGTCGACCGCGCCTATGACGGGAGCGTGGTGCCGCTCGGTCCGAACATCATCGTCACCGGACGTGACGTGAGCGAGGCCCGGCGCAACGAGCGGGAGCTGAGGTTGCAGGCCGAGCTGTTGGAGCTGGCGCATGATGCGGTGATCGTGCGTGATCCGGTCGAGAGCCGGGTCACGTTCTGGAACCGCGAAGCGGAGGCGATCTACGGCTACAGCCGTGCGGAAGCCCTCGGACAGGTCACGAACGAGCTGCTAGCGACGGTCTTCCCGGAGTCCCGGCAGGCGGTCGATCATGCGCTCGCGCACGAGGGACGGTGGCGCGGCGAGTTGCGCCACACCCGCAAGGACGGCCGGGTGATCGTCGTCTCTAGCCGCCAGGCGCTGCAGCATGATGAGGACGGCCGGCCGCTCGCGATCATTGAGCTGAACTCCGACATCACCGAGCGCAAACGCGCCGAGGCGGACCTCGCGCACGTCAAGGGCCTGCTCGAGCGCACCCAGGAGATCAGCAAGACCGGCGGCTGGGAGTATGACGTCGCCACCGGCAAGCTGACGTGGACAGACGAGGTGTACCGCATCTACGGCGTCGAGAAGAGTTCCGATCCGACCGAGGTCACGGAGGCGATCGCGGCCTACGATCCCGAGAGCGCGCCGATCATCGACGCAGCCTTCAAGCGCCTGGTTGCCGACGGCGAGCCCTACGATCTCGAGCTCGGTCTGATCCGCGCTGACAGGGAGCGGATCTCGGTGCGAACGATCGGCCGGCCGGTGATCGAGGACGGCCGCGTCGTGCGCATCGGTGGCAACATCGTCGACGTCACCGAGCGCAACCGCAACGAGCTCGCGTTGCGGCAAGCTCGCGAGCAGCTCGAGCTCGCGCAACGGATCGCGGAGCTCGGCTCGTTCTCGACCAACCCCGCCTCCGGCGAGACAGTGTGGTCGGCGGAGATGTTTCGAATCTTCGGTCGCGACCCAGCCGCCGCCAATACCGCCGGGCGGCGGTCGTCCGCGTCGATAGCGACCAAGCCCGCGGCTGCTGTCGTGAGCCGCCCAAGGGGCGACCAGCGAACACCCTCGGGTTGGTCAAACGCGTGCAAACGGTGGGGATCTGGGTGTGCGATCGCGCCGGTTGTTATCGTCGATCGCGACCGTACGAGCCGATCTGTGATGGCAAGCACACTGCGATCGACACCCGCGCCCGCCCGGTCTTCGGTGTTCCCGAGCCGTCGCGTCGCCAGCGAGCCGCCGGCCGGGATCGCTCCCGTCTGCCTCTGCCTGCTGTCGCAGCGCTCCTCGCGCGTGGACTGCACGGCGGGCAT